>NZ_JBEZHO010000008.1:0-245325 GCF_040650615.1 Streptomyces sp. NPDC048643 | reverse complement strand
TCGCGGCGGCCGTGGTGCGCGACGGAGGGAACGCGGTGCTCGGCGCGCGCACGGAGGCGAACCTGGCGAAGTCGGCGGCCGAACTCGACCCGGAGGGCGCGCACACGGCGTACCGGGCGACGGACATCACCGACGAGGGGCAGTGCGAGGCGCTGGCGGCGCTCGCGGTGGAGCGGTTCGGGAGGATCGACGCGGTCGTCCATGTCGCCGCCTGGGACAGCTACTTCGGCGGCCTGGAGGACGCGGACTTCGCCACCTGGCAGTCGGTCATCGACGTGAACCTGCTCGGCACGCTGCGGATGACCCGCGCCTGCCTGCCCGCGCTGAAGGAGCGCGGCGGTTCGGTGGTCGTCATCGGCACCCAGTCGTCCGTCGCCGCGCCGAGCCAGGTGCGGCAGGCCGCGTACGCGGCCTCCAAGGGCGCGCTGACGAGCGCGATGTACTCCATGGCCCGGGAGCTCGGCCCGCACCGGATCCGGGTCAACACCGTGCTGCCCGGCTGGATGTGGGGCCCGCCCGTCGAGGCGTACGTGCAGTTCACGGCCTACACGGAGCAGGTGCCCGAGGCGGACGTGCTGCGCCGCCTCACCGAACGGATGGCGCTGCCGGAGCTGGCCACGGACGGGGACGTCGCGGACGCCGCGGTGTTCCTGGCGTGCGACCGGGCGCGGGCGATCACGGGGCAGTCGCTGCTCGTGAACGCCGGCGAACTGATGCGGTAGGCGGTGCGGCCCGAGTGGCCCCCTCTCCCAGGCGCACGGGACCCGCATCCCGTACGGCTGTCGTCCTGTCATTGCTCTGTGGGTCTGGCGAAGTGCCCGCTCATCGTGTGTTCCACGTCACGAGCACGACAACAGCCGGACAGGTAAAGTAGAGGCAAAATCGTTCTGCTTTCTGATCTGCGTTCATATCTGTGACCGCGCGAGGTCTTGACCGGCCGGTCGGACCAGCGGTTCAATCCCCCAAGTCCCCGCTCCCGCACGGGGCCCCGCCCCTCCTTCGAGCGCTCGGCTCCGCCCGAGCGGGGAGGGACCTCCATGTGTACTGGCGAAGTGCCGTCCGGTATCTGCAGGTTCACAAGGCGGACCCCTGGAGGGGGCACATGAACGGTCTCGACTGGGCCGTCCTGGTCGCGTATTTCGGTGTCATGACCGCGATCGGGATCTGGTCCCACAAGCGCGTGGACGACGTCAGCGACTTCTTCACCGCGGGCGGCAAGATGCCGTGGTGGCTGTCCGGCATCTCGCACCACATGTCGGGCTACAGCGCGGTGATGTTCACCGGGTACGCCGGCATCGCGTACACCTACGGCATCACCTCGTACGTCACCTGGGCCCTGCCCATCGCCATCGGCGTCGCCATCGGCGCCAAGGCCTTCGCGCCCCGGCTGAACCGGCTGCGCTCACGCCTGCACGTCGCCTCACCGCTCGAGTACCTCAAGGACCGCTACAACGTGCAGACCCAGCAGGCGCTGGCGTGGTCCGGCATCCTGCTGAAGATCGTGGACGTCGGCGCGAAGTGGGCGGCCATCGCCACCCTGCTCAGTGTCTTCACCGGCGTCACGCTCACCCAGGGCATCCTCATCACCGGCGGCATCACGGCGGTGTACTGCACCATCGGCGGTCTCTGGGCGGACGCGCTGACCGAACTCGGCCAGTTCGTCATCCAGTTGATGGCCGGGCTCGCGATGCTGATCATCGCGCTGAACAAGATCTCCGACCAGGGTGGTCTGTCCAAGGCGCTGGACTCGCCGAAGCTGCACGGCCACGCGGACGGGTTCGCGGGCCCGTACATGACGGTGTTCTTCATCGCGTACCTGTTCATCAAGCTGTTCGAGTACAACGGTGGCATGTGGAACCAGGCGCAGCGCTACATGGCCACCGGCAGCGCCAAGCAGGCCACGCGGTCCGCGTTCCTGTCCGCCGGACTGTGGTTCGTGTGGCCGGTCATCCTGTTCATCCCGATGTGGCTCTCGCCGCTCCTGGTCACGGCGCAGAAGCCGGACGGCTCGGACGCGTACGGCCTGATGGCCGACCAGTTGCTGCCGCACGGGCTGCTGGGCCTGGTCGTCGTCGGGTTCTTCTCGCACACGATGGCCATGTGCTCCTCGGACGCGAACGCCATCGCGGCCGTGTTCACCCGGGACGTGGTGCCGGCGTTCTCCCGGGCGGCACGCGCCTGGGACACCCGCACGGGGCTGATCGCGGGCCGCGTCACCACGGTCGCCTTCCTCGGCTTCTCCATGGCGGTGGCGACCCAGGTCAACTCCCCGACGTTCAAGGACATCATCACCGTCGTCATCAAGTGGGTGGCGGGTCTGATGGGGCCGATCGCGATCCCGTTCATCCTGGGTCTGCTCCGGCCGTTCCGTAAGTCGGGCCCGACGGCCGCCCTGACGAGCTGGGCGTGCGGGCTGCTCGCCTTCTTCTTCGTCAACTACAACCTGGACTTCTCCCAGCGCACCGACGTGAAGCTGGAGTACCAGGTCGCCCTCCCGATGGTCATCTCCCTCGTCCTGTACATCCTCATCGGCCTGGTGAAGCCCGAGGACACACCGGAGCGGGACGCCATCATCGAGAAGATCAACACGGACGACGACGGGACCACCGCCGCCGCGGTCCCGGCTCCGGCCGGGGCGCCGGAAGGGGAGGTGCTGGGGACGCCGGTCAAGGACTGAGGAGGCGCCCCGGGTTCGCGCTCATCCGCGTGGGTAGCGGGTGAGCCAGCCCGGGGAGGAGCCCGCGGGACCGTGCAGAGCGGGCCCCTGGGTCATCTCCATCGCGAAGTCGTCCGCGAGGACCAGCACCGAGGGACGGCCCTCCAGTTCGGCCAGCCAGGCCGGCGGGAGGGCCGTCTCGCCGTGCAGGGCACCCAGCAGGCCGCCGGTGAGGGCGCCGGCCGCGGCTGAGGGGCCGCCGTGGTTCACGGCGAGGCACAGGCCGTGCCGGACATCGTCGCCGACGAGCACGCAGTACACGGCGGCGGCGAGCAGTCCCTCCGCGGTGCCGTCCCCGGCGAGTTCCTCGACCCGGCCCGGCGAGGGCATGCCCTGCCGTACGGCCCCCAGGGCGTGCTGGAGGGCGTCCGTGACCTGCTGCTGCCCGGGGCGCCCCGCGAGCAGCGCGAGGGCCTGCTGCACGGCCGCGTCGAGGCTCTCCCCGCGGGCCAGCGCGTGCACGACGACGGCGTACGCGCCCGCCGACAGGTAGGCCGTGGGGTGCCCGTGGGTCTGCGCGGCGCACTCGACGGCGAGCTGCATCACGAGCTGCGGCTCCCAGCCGACGAGCAGGCCGAACGGCGCGGAGCGGGCGGTGGCCTCGGGGCCGGCCTCACCGGGGTTCTTGGGCGCGTCCAGCGTGCCCATGATGTCGTCGCCGAGGCCCAGCAGGCAGGACCTGGCCGGATCGCGACGGGCGTAGAGCCACTCCTCGCGGGCCAGCCAGCCGTCCTCCTTGCGTCGCTCGTCGGGCCCCCAGTCGCTCTGGGTGGCCGCCCAGCGGCGGTAGGCGCGGTGCACGTCGGTCGGCGGATGCCAGGCTCCGGTGTCCCGGCGGACCTGCGCGCGGATCAGGCCGTCGACGCTGAAGAGGGTGAGCTGGGTGAGGTGGGTGACGGCGCCACGCCTGCCGTACGCCGAGGTCAGGTCGAGGAGTCCCTCCGCGCCGTGCGCCTCCCGGATCTCCTCCAGGGAGAGCGCGTCGACCGGCGCGCCCAGGGCGTCACCGACGGCCGCGCCGAGCAGCGTCCCGCGCACGCGGCTGCGGAAGTCCTGCTGTTCCGCACGCCCCCAGACGGCACCGGCTGTCGCAGCCACCGAGACCTCCTCAGGCACCGTCCGCACGTCCGACAGCTCAGCACTGTAATCGAACGGGAACGGTCAGTTGAGGGTGCGGATCCAAGGAGGGAGCGCAATTCCCGTACAACTGACCGATCAGGTACGGGCGGCGTCCGGCAGGAAAGGGCGGTCCGCTCCGCCCGCCTCCACCGCGCCCCCGGTACCGGTCAGTCCGTCCAGCGGGCCCGGACGGCGTCGCGGGCCGCGGTGACCGTCGCCAGACACCGGCCGAGCCGGGCATGGTCGGCGGCGGGGACGAGCAGGAGCTCGGCGACGACGTCCGCGAGGACCGCCAGGTCGTCCCAGTCGGGGTCCGTGGCCAGGAGCTCGGCCAGGCCCCGGTCCCCGCCGACCCAGTCACCGAGGCCCCAGCCGACGATGCACCGGCCCTGCAGCCGGGTGGTCTCGTCCAGCCCCTCCGTGTCCAGGAGTCCCGCCAGTTCATGCCACCACGGGTCCGCGGCCTCCGGTCCGCGGGAGCGCAGTTCGGTCATCGCGAGCTGGAACGTGCCCGGCGCCGGGTCCTCCGCGCGAAGCCGCTCGGCGAGGCGTCTGGCCCGCGCCCACTCCCCCGCGTACCGGAAGGCCTCGACGCGCACATGGTCGCGGTCGAGTACGAGCTCGTCGTCCGGGTCGGGTGCCGGGCCGACCTCGGACAACCGGGCCATCGCCTCGTCGCGTCGGCCACAGTGGATCAGCGTCTCCGCGACCTCGTAGCGCACCGCGTCCACCTCGCCGCCCAGGGCGATCCGGCGTTCCCAGTCGGCCAGGGCCCGCTCGGTCCGCCCGGTCGCCAGGAGGACACGGGCCCTCTGGTCGTAGGCGTACGCGTAGTCCGGGTCGGCCGTCAGGGCACGGTCCAGCAGGCTCAGCGCCTCCGCGTACTCCTTGAGGTCGCGGTGGGTCGCTCCCAGGCAGCCCAGCGCCGAAGCGTTGTCGGGTTCCCGCTCCAGCACGCGCCGGAAGACGGAGATCGCCTCCTGGTGCCTGCCCTCGATCCGGTGGGCGTTCCCCAGCTCGATCTCGATCCAGTCGGCGCCCGGACTCGCCGCGAGCGCGCGCCGCAGGTCCTCGTTCGCGCCGGGCACGTCATCCAGTTGCCGCCTCACCCGTGCCCGCATCACCAGGGCCCAGGAGTAGTCCGGCCCCAGCGTGACGGCGCGGTCGAGGTCGGCCAGCGCCCGCGCGCTGTCGCCCAGTTCGTGGTGCGAGGCCCCCCGGCCCGCCAGGGCCGAGGCGTAGTCGGGCTCGAGGCCGATGGCCCGGCCGAGTTCGGTGACGGCCTCCTCGAAGCGGCCCGCGAGGCGGTAGGCGTCGCCGCGTTCCGAGGCGACCCAGGCGGAGTCAGGCGCCAGCCGCACCGCCCGGTCCAGATCGGTGAACGCCATGTCCCACTCGTCCGTGTCACGGCGCAGCCGGGCCCTGCGGACGAGCGTCCACAGGTCGGTCCCGTCGATGCTCAGCGCGCGGTCGAAGTCGGCGGCCGCCGCGTCGAACTGCTCCAGTGCGTGCCGGCACACCGCCCGGGAGGCCAGCGCGTCCGCGTCCGTGGGGTCGAGGGCAACAGCCCGGTCGAAGCCGGCCACCGCCTCCCCGAAACGGGCCGCCAGGCGGAGCGTCTCCGCCCGCCCCGCGATGATCCATCCCGTGTCCGGCCGGAGTTCGTCCGCGCGGTCGAAGGCGGCCAGCGCCGCGGGGTGGTCACCGAGGAGCTGATGGGTGACACCACGGCCGTAGTGCACCCGCGCCTCGTCCGGATCGATGTCGATCGCCCGGTCGTACTCGGCCAGGGCCCGTTCGTACTCCCCGGCGTTCCGCAGCTCCCTGGCCCGCACCCCGTGTGCCAGGGCCCGCCCTGCTCCCCGCAGGGCGGGGCGGGCCAGCAGCAGATCCATCGCCCCGGTCACGCCGGCCTCGCCGTCCTCGAGGGCGGCCGCCAGTTCCCGGCCCAGGTCGCGGACGGCGGGGTCGTCCGCCGACTCACCGGCCTCCTCGATCATCCTGGCCCAGGTACGCCCGGCCGGCTGGTCGGCACGGCAGGCCTCGACCACGTCGCCCAACGCCTCACCCAACGCCGACCGGGGCCGGGCGCACAGTCGGTGGTACGACTCCTCCAGCCGCAGCCGACGCCACGGCTCGTGTCTCCACACCTCGTCGGGAACGACCAGGCCCTCCCCCGCCTCCTCGCGCCACCGGCCGAAGGTCTCCGCGAGCCGGGTGTGCCGGCCGGTCCAGCCGCGTGGCGATCGGAGCCGCTGGGAGCGGAGCATCGGGGCGCGGACGACGTCGTGGTACTGGATGCCGCCGCCGCGCTCGGTGACGAACGGCAGGCCGCGCAGCCAGTCGTACAGGGCGTCGGCCTCGTCGTCGGGGCGTTCCGCGGCGGCGCGGAAGACGTCGGCGTCCAGGCGCCGGGGGAAGGCGCAGTTCAGGGCGACGGCGCGGTGCACGGGGTCGTGCTCCCACTTGAGGAAGCTGTCGACGGCCGTGGCGCTCGGGTCGCCGACGTCGTCGGGGTCGGCCGGGCGGGTCTCGGCGAGCGTCGAGACGAGGACCGGCAGGCGTCCGGTGAGGCGCAGGATCTCCGCCACGACCGGCTCCGCGACCACGTCCCGCCCGGCGAGCACCTCGCGCGCCTCCTGCTCCGTGAACGGCAGCAGGGGCATCTCGGCGACCGAGTCCGAGCAGTCTCCCCAGCGGTCGAGGTCCAGCGGGTTCCGGCCCGCCGTCACGACCACCACGTTCCCGGGCATGACGCCGTGGCGTTCCAGGGCCATGGTCGCGTGCAGCCAGGCGTCGAGGAACAGTCCGGTCCGCTCGTACGTGTCGAAGAACAGGACCTGGCGGGGGAACCGTCCGGCGGCGCGGGCCAGTTCCTCCAGCAGCACCGGGGTGAGCACCTCCTCGGGCGACAGGACGAGGCGTACGTCGTCCCGGCTGCGGAAGTGGGCGCTCAGCCCGGCCCGCATCCGGTCGGCGGCGCCCGCGAGCTGGCCCGGATCGACGGCTCCGGCGAGGGGTCCGACACCGGGGACCATGCCGAGGCCCACGAGGCCGGCCCGCGCCAGCGTCATGCCGGCGGCCGAGGGTTCGCCCGGCCCCGCCTCCCGCGTCAGCGAGTCGGCCTCGTGGCGCCGCTCGCGGTGCCGGTCCAGGAGCCGCTCCAGGTCCTTCAGACGGCGTCCCTGGCGGGCGAACTGACCGCAGACCGTCTCCATCGCCTCGGGCACACCGCCGATGCTCTCGTCCACGTACGCGGTCAGCGCCCCGGCCTCACGGGCGAGCTGCTCCAACTCGCGGACGAGGAACGTCTTCCCGACCCCGGCGTTGCCGTGCACGTGGAACAGGAACCGGCGCCCCTGATCCCGCACCGGCACGTCGAAGTTCCGCAGGAAGGCGGCGCGTTCGGCCCCCCGCCCGACGAACGAGAGCCGCCTGCGCTCCTCGATCAACTCCTGCATCGACGGCTGCGCACCCACCCTGCGTCCCTTCTCTCCCCCGCCGGTCCGCCCGGACCACTTCTCCAGTCTCACCCAACTCGCCCGTATGGACGGGTGATCGGCCGGCACCGGACGGACGGCGGCCCGCCGGAACGCGGTTCCGGCGGGCCGTCGTACGGTCGGTATGCAGACGTCAGCGCGGCACACTCGGGTGGATGCGGCTCAGCAGAGGCAGGGGTCCGTACCCCAGCCCAGGCCGCCGACGTCCTCCAGCGCCCCGGCGTAGGCCTGCACCTCGTCCACGTCACCGTGCAGGTACTCACCCCAGCCACCGTCGACCTTGCCCCGTCCGATCTGGAGTGGACCGGTGCTGTGCCAGCCGTTCGCGAAGGCGGCCGGTTCCTCAGCGCCGACGGTGCCGTCCAAGTACAGCTTGATCGTGTCGGACGCGTCGTCGTAGACCACGGCGAGGCGGTGGCCCTGGCCCTCGCCGCCGTCCGCGCCCTCGATCTGGGACACCACCTTCTCGGGTGCTCCGGCCTCGTCCCGCACCGGCATCACCAACTGCCATGTGTACGTGGAGGGGACGTAGCGCAGCTTGAAGGCGTCCGTGTGCTCGCCCGCCTGCGAGAGCACCGTCATCGGGTGGGCCGGCTCGGAGTCCGCCAGGCGCACCACGACTCCGAGCGTGAAGCTGTCCCCCGTGTCCACGACCGGACCGTCGGTGGCCGCGTACCCGGTCTCGCCGTCCAGGCGCAGGTGGCCGTCGCCGACCAGCGCCGGGGGAACGTAGGTGCAGTCGGGGTCCATCTCCGGGATGCAGGAGCTGTCGGAGCCGTTGTAGATCGTCGCCCCGGTGCCGAGCCGCAGCGGTGTGCCGTCCGCCTGCTCGGGACTCACACCGTCCGTCGCTTTCTCCAACGACCAGTGACCGAGCAGTTTCGGCTTGCGCTGTGCCAGTTCGGCAGCCTCGCCCGGCACCACGACCCGGTCGTGGACCCGGACGTCGCCGACGTCGCCGTGCCACCGGTCGCGGTAGCCGACGGTGCCCCGGGCTCGGCCGATCTGGAAGGCGCCGGACGCCTCGGTGGGCGTCGCGTCCGCCGCGGTGCCGACCTCGTGGCCGTTGGCGTAGAGCCGTGCCTTGCCCGTCTCCGCGTCGTACACGCCGAGCACGTGAGCCCATTCACCGGTCTCGGGCGCTCCGCCCGTGATCCGGGTGCCGCCGATCGCGAAGGACCAGGCGGGGCCGGAGTCCTCGGCCCGGAGGCCGAGGGTGAAGGCCGGCTTCCCGGCCGCGTCCTGGCTGGCGACCGTCATCGTGCGGGCGGTCTCGGAGGGGCGCACCCAGGCGCTCACCGCGAAGGATTTGCGGAGGTCGGTGGCCGGGGCGTCCGGGGTGAGGAAGCCGTGTCCGGTGCCGTCGAGGCTCACGGTGGCGGTTGCCTCCGTGCCCGAGGGGGCCGGGCCGCCGAAGGTCACGCCGGTGCCCGTGCGGGCCGCGGAGCCCGTCTCTGCCGCGGCGGAGCGGGAGCCGGCCGGGTCGTCGAGTTTCCAGCGGGCGACGGGGGCGCGCCCGGACTGCACGTTGAAGTAGTAGATCGTCTCTCCGCTCCTTCGACCGGCCCGGTCGATCGCCGCGACCTGCAGGCTCTTGGGACCGTGGCTGAGCGGCAGGTACGGAATGGTGACGGCCGCACCCGGACGATCCGCCTTGACAGTTCCGTACGGACCGCCAGGGAAGTAGTACGTGTACGACACCACGTCGTCCGAGGGCGAGTCCATCGTGAAGTGGCCGTAGACGCCGACTCCGTCCACCCAGAAGACGTCCTCGGGGTTGGGGTACTCGGGCGAGGTGATCGTGGCCTTCTCCGGGTTCACGTCGTCGTAGACGAACGAGCAGACCGAGCCGTCACCCGCATCGCTCCACGGCGAGGTCGCCTTGCCGTCGTTCGCCCGGACGTGCCAGGAGATGGCGGTGTCGGCCGGGATGTCGGAGGGCATCGTCCAGTACTGGCGGGTGCCCGATGGCTGGACCATGGTGGTGTAGGTGCGGTGCTGCTCGACCCCCTCCGCGTCGGTCCACCAGGCATCGAACTCGCCCTTGACAGGGCTGTATTCGGACGCCTGGTTGTCCTCCTCGGGGTCGTAGAGCACGGCTTCGAGCCTCGGCGGATCCGCGACATACACCGTTTCGTCGCCCGTCGCGCAGGCCTTGCTTCCCGTCTGGAGATCCTTCACCAGCGGCTGCTTCGGCGGCAGGTTCTCCACCGCGTTCGCCGTGCCGGCGGCGCCCGCCAGCAGCGCCGCCGCGCAACCCGCCACCACCAGCCTTCTGCGTCTGCCGGTCTTTCGGAACATGTTCAAGTGGCCCTCCCCTGTTCGCGCTTGCCGCCCGTGGATCACACGGGCGGCAAGAAGCTAACAGGGGACACTGACAGCACCGAAAGGGTTTTCTGTCACTCCAGCACCGGCAGCAGTTCCGGCAGGTGGCCGTCCGAGGCTGCCGCCGCCTGTTGGCGTTCCTGTGGGACCTCGCCGTAGGTCGTCGTGCGGGGTTTGGCCGGGCGGCCCGCTGCCTCGGCGACCGCGACCAGGTCCTTGACCGACTTGTAGGAGCCGTAACTGGAGCCCGCCATGCGGGAGATGGTCTCCTCCATAAGGGTGCCGCCGAGGTCGTTCGCGCCGGAGCGGAGCATCTCGGCCGCGCCCTCGGTGCCCAGCTTGACCCAGCTAGTCTGGATGTTGGGGATGTGCGGGTGCAGCAGGAGGCGGGCCATCGCCATGACCGCGCGGTTGTCGCGGGTCGTCGGGCCGGGGCGGGCGATGCCGGCCAGGTAGACGGGGGCGTTGGTGTGGATGAAGGGGAGGGTCACGAACTCCGTGAAACCGCCGGTCTGCTGCTGGATGCGGGAGAGCGTGCGGAAGTGGCCGAGCCAGTGCCGGGGCTGGTCGACATGGCCGTACATCATCGTGGAGGACGAGCGGATGCCGAGTTCGTGGGCCGTGGTGACGACCTCGATCCAGGTCGCCGCCGGCAGCTTGCCCTTCGTCAGGATCCAGCGCACCTCGTCGTCGAGGATCTCCGCGGCGGTGCCGGGGATGGTGTCGAGGCCCGCTTCCTTGGCGGCGGTCAGCCACTCCCGGATGGACAGGCCGGTGCGGGTCGCGCCGTTCACCACCTCCATCGGGGAGAAGGCGTGCACGTGCATGCCGGGGACGCGTTCCTTGACGGCCTTCGCGATGTCGAAGTAGGCGGTGCCGGGCAGGTCCGGGTGGATGCCGCCCTGCATGCACACCTCGACCGCGCCCACGTCCCACGCCTGGGCGGCGCGGTCCGCGACCTGGTCCAGGGAGAGCGTGTACGCGTCGGCGTCGGTGCGGCGCTGGGCGAACGCGCAGAAGCGGCAGCCGGTGTAGCAGACGTTGGTGAAGTTGATGTTGCGGGTGACGATGTAGGTGACGTCGTCGCCGACCGCGGCCCTGCGGACGTCGTCGGCGATACCGCACAGGGCGTCCAGCGCGGGGCCGTCGGCGTGCAGCAGGGCGAGCGCCTCGTCGTCGGTCAGCTTCGTCGGGTCGTCGGCCGCCGTCGCCAGCGCCGAGCGGACGTCGGTGTCGATGCGGGACGGGACCATGCCGGGGGCCGCGGCCTCCCGCAGCGCCTCCCAGTCGCCGTACACCGCGTCGAAGTCGTCGCGGCGGTCGCCGGTGCGGCCCTCGGTGTCGATGGTGTGGTGCAGGTCGGTGCGCCCGGAGGACGTGAAGGCCTCCTCGGGCTCCTGCCAGGGGTGACCCTCGACGACCGCGTCCGGGAGCGCGAGGCCCGTCTCCGGGTCCGCGAGCGCCCGGACGTGCGGCAGCAGGCGCGGGTCCAGCCAGGGCTCGCCGCGCTGCACGAACTCGGGGTAGACGCAGAGGCGTTCGCGCAGGTCGAAACCCGCCTCGGAGGACTGCTCGCGCAGCAGCTCGATCTGCGGCCAGGGGCGTTCGGGGTTGACGTGGTCGATGGTCAGGGGCGAGACCCCGCCCCAGTCGTCGATGCCGGCGCCGATCAGCCGTCCGTACTCGCTGTCGACGAGGTTGGGCGGCGCCTGGAGGCAGGCGGCCGGGCCCATGATGTGCCGGGCGACGGCGACGGTGGCGATCAGTTCGTCCAGTTCCGCGTCCGGCATCCCGCGCATCGCGGTGTCCGGCTTGGCGCGGAAGTTCTGGATGATCAGTTCCTGGATGCCGTGGTAGGCGCGGGAGATCCGGCGCAGCGCGAACAGGGAGTCGGCGCGCTCCTCGTACGTCTCGCCGATGCCGATGAGCAGTCCGCTGGTGAAGGGGACGGAGGAGCGGCCGGCGTCCTCCAGGACCCGCAGCCGGACGGCGGGCTCCTTGTCCGGGGAGCCGTGGTGGGGGCCGCCGGGCTCGGACCACAGCCGGGTCGCGGTGGTCTCCAGCATCATGCCCATCGACGGCGCGACGGGCTTCAGCCGCTGGAAGTCGGTCCACGACATGACACCCGGGTTGAGGTGCGGCAGCAGGCCGGTCTCCTCCAGGATGCGGATGGAGATGGCCCGTACGTACGCGATCGTGTCGTCGTAGCCGTGCGCGTCCAGCCATTCGCGGGCCTCGGGCCAGCGGTCCTCGGGCTTGTCGCCGAGGGTGATCAGTGCTTCCTTGCAGCCGAGTTCGGCGCCCCGGCGGGCGATGTCGAGGACCTCGTCGGGGGACATGAACATCCCGTGGCCGGCCCGGCGCAGTTTGCCGGGGACGGTGACGAAGGTGCAGTAGTGGCACTTGTCCCGGCACAGCCGGGTGAGCGGGATGAAGACGCTCTTGGAGTAGGTGATGACACCGGGCCGGCCGGCCGCGTCCAGGCCCGCGTCACGCACCCGGGCGGCGGAGGCCGTCAGGTCGTCGAGGTCCGTGCCGCGGGCCTGGAGCAGCACCGCGGCCTCGGTCACGTCGAGCGCGACGCCGTCCCTTGCGCGCTTGAGCGCACGCCGCATGGAGTTCGCCGTCGGCCCGGATCCGGGAGTCGCGCCCGTCGCGGAGGTCGTCATCCTTCGAGCATACGATCGCGTTGATCAGGCGTTACAGGGCATGGCCGATTCCGTGCGCGCCGCGCCTCGTTACGCAGGGGCACCGGTGCCGCTCACCTTCCCGTGCCGCGGTGTTCACGGGCGGACAGCAGTCTTGCCGGTGCCGGCCCCCTGCCCGAACATGTCATGTCACTGCCACACCGATCCCGGGAGCAGCCCATGTGCGACGACGACCACGGAAACGGTATGGCCCGACGTGCCCTGTTCGTGACGGGAGCGGCCGCTGCCCTTACGTTGGGGAGCGTGACCTTCGCGAGCGGCGCCGACGCGGCCGGCGGATCCGGCACCCCGGCCTCCGGGACAGAGACCCGGACGGTGCGCGGCACCCTGCCCACCGGTTCGCCGGACTTCGTGTACCTGCCGGTCGAAGTCCCGCGCGGGGTACGGGAGATCAGGGTCGCCTATACCTATGAGAAGCCGTCGGTCCCGGCCGGTACCGCGGGCAACGCCCTGGACATCGGGATCTTCGACGAGCGCGGCACCGACCTGGGCGGCCGGGGCTTCCGCGGCTGGTCGGGCGGCGCGCGCTCCGAGTTCTTCCTGCGCGGCGACGACGCGACCCCCGGCTACCTCCCCGGCCCCGTCCGGCCCGGCACCTGGCACGTCGCGCTCGGCCCGTACACGGTGGCACCGCAGGGGCTCACGTACGAGGTCACGGTCACCCTGACGTACGGGGAGCAGGCCGCGACGCCGAAGCCGGTGTACCCGCCCGCCCGCGCCCGGGGCCGGGGCCGTGCCTGGTACCGCGGCGACTGCCATCTGCACTCCTGGTACTCCGACGGCCGCCGCACCCCCGCGGAGATCGCCGCGCTGGCGCGCGCCGCGGGCCTGGACTTCATCAACTCCTCGGACCACAACACCCACTCCTCGCACCCGCACTGGGCGGGCCAGGCCGGCGACGACCTGCTGATCCTGCTCGGCGAGGAGATCACCACCCGCAACGGCCACGTGCTGGCCCTCGGCACGGACCCGGGCACCTTCGTCGACTGGCGTTACCGGGCCCGCGACCACCGGTTCGGGAAGTTCGCCCGCCGTGTCCGGGAGGCGGGCGGACTCGTCGTGCCGGCCCATCCGCACGCCACCTGCATCGGCTGCGGCTGGAAGTTCGGCTTCGGGGAGGCGGACGCGGTCGAGGTGTGGAACGGCCCCTACACCCCCGACGACGAGATCGCCCTCGCCGACTGGGACAACATGCTCGTGGCCTCCGTCCGCGGCGCCCGCGACTGGCTCCCGGCGATGGGCAACAGCGACGCCCACCGCGACCCCGACCAGGTCGGCACCCCGCAGACCGTCGTGCTCGCCGACGACCTGACCCGCGAGGCCGTCCAGGCGGGCCTGCGCGCGGGCCGCTCCTACGTCGCCGAGTCGAAGCTGGTGTCCCTCGCGTTCACCGCGTCCGGCGCCCGGGGCGAACACGCGGGGATCGGGGAGCGACTGGAGGTCGCCCCGGACACCCCGGTCACCGTCCGCGTGGAGGCCACCGGCGCCCCGCGCTGCACGGTCCGCCTGGTCACCGACGAGGGCCTGCTGTTCACCTCCGACCCGCTGCCGGTGTCCGGCTCGGGCACGGTGGAGTGGCGCACGACGGCTGCCTACGCGGCGTACGTACGCGCGGAACTGCGCCACGAGGCGGCGGCGGGACCGCTGCCCGGCGCGCTGGCGGCGTTCACGAACCCGATCTTCCTGGGAGCGGCCCGGTAGGGCGCCTCCGCGGGGCCGGCCGGTCGAGCGGTGCCGGCCGCCGAGGCGCCGTCGGACTCCCCCGGTGCGGCAGCAGGTGCCGCCGCGCCGGGGTGCCGCGGAAGACCGCGGACCGAACCCCCTCACCTCACCCCGGCCAGACGATCGCCTGGGTCTCGCTGTACGCGTGCAGGGCGTACGAGCCGACGTCGCGGCCGACGCCGCTCTTCTTGAAGCCGCCGAAGGGTGCCTCCATGTTGCGGCCGACGGTGTTGACGCCGACGCCGCCCGCGCGCAGTCGGCGGGCCACCCGGAAGGCGCGGGCGACGTCGCCGGACCAGACGTAGTCGATCAGGCCGTAGTCGGAGTCGTTGGCGAGGGCGACCGCCTCGTCCTCGTCGTCGAAGGGCAGGACGACGACGACCGGCCCGAAGATCTCCTCGCGGACCACCCGCATGTCGGGGGTGCACTCGGCGAGCAGGGTCGGGGCGACGTAGAACCCGGTTTCCAGGGGCGGCCGTTCGCCGCCCGCGACCACCCGGGCGCCTTCCTTGCGGCCGAGTTCGACGTAGGACTCGACCCGGTCGCGGTGGGCCGCCGAGATGACCGGGCCGACCACCGTGCCCTTCTCGCGCGGGTCGCCCACCTGCAAGTGGCCCGCGTAGGCGGCGAGTTGCCGCACGAGGAGGTCGTGCACGCCGCGCTGGACCAGGACCCGGGTCGGCGCGGTGCAGATCTGGCCGCTGTAGAAGGAGAAGGTCGTGCCGATGCCGGCGACCGCCGAGGCCAGGTCGGCGTCGTCGAAGACGACCGCGGCGCCCTTGCCGCCCAGCTCCATCAACTGGCGCTTCATGCCGCGCCCGCACACCTCGGCGATCCGCTGTCCGACCGCGGTGGACCCGGTGAAGCTGACCATGTCGACGTCCCCGGAGTCGACGGCTGCCTCACCGGACCCGGGCGTGGAGCCGCTCACCACGTTCACCACACCCGGCGGCACCCCCGCCGCCTCCAGCGCCTCGGCCATCCGGAACACGGACAGCGGGTCCTGCGGCGCCGGTTTCACCACCACGGTGTTGCCCATCGCGAGTGCGGGGGCGATCTTGCCGGCCGGGTTGGCCCACGGGTTGTTGTACGAGGTGATGCAGGTGACCACGCCGACGGGCTGGCGTACCGCGAGCGCGCCCATGACGGCGGCCGAGCCGAACGGTCCCGCCTCGTTGATCTGCGGCGGCAGCGGCCACTCGACCGGTTCGGGCCGCGCGTAGCGCCGGAACCGGGCCGCCCCGACCCCCACCTGCATCCCGCGCGCCGTCCCCGTGGTGGCGCCGCTCTCGGCCTGGGCGAGGTCGGCGTACGCGGCGAGGTGGCGCCCGATGTGGTCCGCCGCGCGGGCGAGGACGGCGCCCCGCTCCTCGGCGGGGGTGCGCGACCACGCCCCGAACGCCTCGCGGGCCGCTGCCGCCGCCGCGTGCACCTGGGCCCGGGAGGCCTCGGGGGCGAGCCCGACGACCCGCTCGGTCGCCGGGTCGGTCACCTCGTAGAACCCGTCGTCGGGGGCCACCCAGGAGCCGCCGATGAACAGCCGCTGTTCCCTGGGCCCCGGTCCGCCGCCCGTCACCGGGTGCTCACCGTGCGGGTGTCGCGGCCCGAGCGGAGCACCGTGCCGGGGACGGCGCCGGTCACGACGTCGTCCCGGATCGACTCGACGCCGTTGACCCACACGGCCCGTACGCCGATCGCCCGGGAGTCGAGTCGTGGGCTGTCGCCCGGCAGGTCGTGCACGAGGGTGGCCTTGCCGGCGTCGATGCGCTCCGGGTCGAAGAGGACGAGGTCCGCGTGGAAGCCGACCTCGACGCGTCCGCGCTCGCGCAGCCCGAACAGCCGCGCCGGGTCGTCCGTCAGCATCTTCACCGCCTGCTCCAGGGAGGCGAGCCTGCGGCCGCGTAGGCAGTCGCCGAGGAACCGGGTGGTGTACGGGGCCCCGCACATGCGGTCCAGATGGGCGCCCGCGTCGGACCCGCCGAGCAGGACGTCCGGGTGCCGCCAGGTCTCGGCGCGCAGTGCCCAGGAGTCGGGGTCGTTGTCGATCGGCATCGGCCACAGGACCGTGCGCAGTTCGTCGGCCGCGCAGATCTCCACCAGGCAGGCGAAGGGTTCCTGGCCGCGTTCGGCGGCGATGTCGCGGACCACCCGCCCGGTCAGGCCCTCGTTGGCGGCGCTGTAGGTGTCGCCGATGACGTAGCGGCCGAAGTCGGCGAGCCGTCGGAAGACGCCCGCCTCCTTGCTGTTCGCGCGCCGCAGCATCTCGGCGCGGACCTCCGGGTCGTGGAGCCGCTCGATCCGCTCCGGGACGGCCAGTCCGAGGACCGGTCCCCAGCCGGGGATCAGGTTCAGGGCGCAGAAGGTGCCGAGCGACATGTTCATCGGGGTGAGGATCGGCATGGTGAGCGCGACGACCCGGCCGCCGGACTTGCGGGCGCGCTCGCTCGCCTCCAGCTGGCGCGGGACGCGTTCGGGGACGGCGGCGTCGATGGTCAGCACGTTCCAGTTGAGCGGCCGGCCCGCCGCCGCGCTCATCTCCGCGAACAGGTCGATCTCGGCGTCGCTGAACTGGTCGAGGCAGCCCGCCACGATCGCCTCGATCTGGGTGCCCTCGTGCTCCCCCACGGCCTGGGCCAGGGCGAGGAGTTCCTCCGGTCCCGCGTGCCGGGAGGCGACCGGGCGGCCGTCGCCGTCGGAGTGGGTGGAGGACTGGGTGGTGGACAGGCCCCAGGCCCCGGCGTCCATGGCCTCGTGGAACAGGCCGAGCATGGCGTCGAGTTGCTCCGCCGTCGGCTGTCCGCCCACCGCGTCGGGGCCCATCACGTACCGGCGCAGCGCGCAGTGTCCCACCATGAAGCCGGCGTTGACGGCGATCCGCCCCTCCAGGGCGTCGAGGTACTCGCCGAAGCTGTGCCACGTCCAGGGGGCGCCCTCCTCCAGGGCGACCAGGGACATGCCCTCGACCTTGGACATCATGCGGCGGGTGTAGTCGGCGTCCTCGGGGCGGTCGGGGTGCAGCGGGGCGAGGGTGAACCCGCAGTTGCCGCCCGCGACCGTGGTGACCCCGTGGTTGAGGGACGGGGTCGCGTACGGGTCCCAGAAGAGCTGGGCGTCGTAGTGCGTGTGCGGGTCGACGAAGCCGGGCGCGAGGACGAGACCGTGCGCGTCCTCGCTGGTCCGGGACGGCTCGGTGACCGAGCCGATCACGGCGATGCGGCCGTCCCGGATCCCGACGTCCGCGGTGTGGGCGGGCGCGCCCGTACCGTCCACGACGGTCGCGCCCTTGATCAGGTGGTCGAGCATCGCGGAAGTACCCCCTAGACGGCCTGGCGGAACCGGGTCGTGCGGTGCACCGGGTCCGTGTCGATCTTCGGAATGACGTGTTCGCCGATCAGCCGGATCGTCTGGAGCGTCTCCTCCTTGGGGACACCGACGGGCAGACCGAAGCTGAGCTGGTCGGCGCCGGCCTGCTCCCAGCGCTTGCACTGGCTGAGCACCTCACCGGGGTCGCCACAGATCAACAGCTCCTCCTGGATGAGGAGTTCGACGAACTCGGCGTTGTACTCCGGGAGGGTCTCCGGCCAGACGGGGAAGCCCTCGGGGCGCGGGAAGGTGTCGTGGTAGCGGAAGACGAGGGAGGGCAGGTAGTGCAGCCCGCCGCCGACCGCGATGCGGATCGCCTCGTCGTGGGTGGGGGCGCAGATCGCGGTGGTGGTCACCATCACGTTGTCGTTGACGAAGTCGCCGATGGGCTCGGCGTTCACGACGGCGGTCTTGTACTGCTCCAGGACCCACTCCATGTCGGAGACCTTCTGCACGCTGAAGCCCAGCACGCCGAGCCCCTTGCGGGCGGCCATGGAGTACGAGGGCGGCGACCCGGCGGCGTACCACATCGCGGGGTGCGACTTCCCGTACGGCTTCGGCAGGATCTTGCGCGGCGGGAGCTGCCAGTGCTTGCCCTGGAAGCCCACGTACTCGTCCTGGAGCCACATCTTGGGGAACTCCGCGATGGTCTCCTCCCAGATCTCCTTCGTGTAGTTCATGTCGGTGATGCCGGGGAGGAAGCCGAGGATCTCGTGCGAGCCGGCGCCGCGCCCGGACCCGAACTCGAAGCGATTGCCGGTGAGATGGTCGAGCATGGCGACCTTCTCGGCGACCTTCACCGGGTGGTTGACCTGGGCGAGCGGGTTGAAGATGCCCGAGCCCAGGTGGATGCGGTCCGTGGCGTGCGCCAGATAGCCGAGGTAGACGTCGTTGGCCGAGAGGTGCGAGTACTCCTCCAGGAAGTGGTGCTCGGAGGCCCAGGCGTACTTGAAGCCGGACTTGTCCGCCTGGATGACGTACTCGGTCTCCTCCATCAGCGCCTTGTGCTCCGCGAGCGGATCGGTCTCGGCCCGCTTGCCCACGTATCCCTGTACAAAGAGCCCGAATTCCAAGGAGGTTCACCGTCCCCATCCCGTTATCTGACGAACCGTCAGATCGTGTGAGCCGACTGTTCCACCGTGCGCATGGACCGTCAATAGCTGACGCGGCGTCAGAGAACGCTGACGCCCGCGAGCCAGCCGCCGTCGACCACGAACGGCTGCCCGGTGATGTACGAGGAGTCCTCGCCCGTCAGGAACAGGGCGAGCCGCGCCACGTCCTCGGGCCGGCCGATCCGGCCGAGCGGCACCAGCTTGCTGTAGAACGCGTCCAGCGCCTGCGAGGCCTCCTCGGTGTCCGCGCCCGGCGAGAGCTGGGCCGGGTTGCTCATGGCCGTGTCGATCGCGCCGGGGCAGACCGCGTTGACGCGGATCCCCTTCTCGGCGAGTTCGAGCGCCGCCACCCGCGTGAGGCCCACGATGGCGTGCTTGGTGGCCGCGTACGCGCCCACGTACGCCATGCCGGTGAGCCCCGTGAACGACGCCGTGTTCACGATCGTGCCGCCGCCCGCCTCGGCGATCTCGGGCGCGAGGGTCTTGATCCCGAGGAACACCCCGACCTGGTTGACCTGCACGATCTGCAGGAACTCCTCGAGCGGGGTGTCGACGAGCGCGTTGAAGCGCAGGATGCCGGCGTTGTTGACCAGTCCGTCGATCCGTCCGTACGCGGCCTTCGCCGAGCGCGCCGCCTCCGCCCAGTCGGCCTCCTGGCTCACGTCCAGGTGGACGTAGTGCGCGCCGATCTCCTTGGCGAGCGCCTCCCCCTGCTCGTCGAGCACGTCCGCGACGACGACGCGCGCGCCCTCCGCCACGAAGAGCCGCGCCTCCTGTTCGCCCTGCCCGCGCGCCGCGCCGGTGACCACGACGACGCGCCCGTCCAGCTTGCCCATGACCGACTCCCTAGGTGAGGTGGGGTGCGACGTCCGAGCCGAACGCCGCCATCTGGTCGAGGAGTTCGGCGCGGTCCCGGCTGCGGAACCGCACCTGGATCTGGTGCACGCCCATCGCGCCGTACGCGCGCAGCGACTCGGCGAGCGCCTCGGGTGCGCCGTGCAGCGTGCGGCGCCCGACCTCCCAGCCGGGCTCGCCGACGTACAGCGGCTCGGTGATGGCGCCGACCGTGAGGGGTTCCTCGACGCCCGCCCCCTCGCGCAGCTCCTTCAGCCGGGCGATCTGGCCGGGCAACCGGTCGCGGGGATCGCCCTGCGGCAGCCAGCCGTCCCCGCGCAGGGCGGCCCGGCGGACGGCGGCGGGCGAGGATCCGCCCACCCACACGGGCACCCGCTCCTGTGCGGGCCGGGGGCGCTGGCCGAGTCCCTCGAAGTCGTACGTCTTGCCGTGGTGGACGGGGAACTCGTCCGGCCCGAGCGCGGCGCGCAGCGCGTCGATCGTCTCGTCGAGGACCGCTCCCCGGTGGGTGAAGTCCGCCCCGACCGCGGTGAACTCCTCCTCCACGTGACCGGCTCCGACGCCGAGGACGAGGCGCCCACCGGACAGGTGGTCGAGGGTCGCGTACTGCTTGGCGGTCACCAGCGGATGCCGGAGCCCGACGATCGCGACGTGGCTGAGCAGCAGGACCCGTTCGGTCACCGCCGCGAGGTGGGCGAGGGTGGCGACCGGGTCGTACCAGACGGTGCTCATGGCGTCGGCGAGCCGGTGCGGGATGGCGACGTGGTCGCAGGCCGCGACGTAGGCGAAGCCGGCGCGGTCGGCGGCCCGGGCGATCTCGACGAGGTCCGCGGGCCCGGCCCCGGCCTCCCACGCCTCCGCGTACATGGTGCTCTGCGACTGGACCGGGAGCTGCATCCCGTACGCCAGTCGCCCTTCGGGCAGTACCTGCATGGGCCCGCACCCCTTTGTCCGACGGACCGTCACGTGACGGTTGCCGCCATCGTCGTAGCTGACGGTCCGTCAGACAAGGGGTCGGCGGACACCGGACCGCCGACGGGCGCCTCAGCCGGCCCAGAGCCCCTCGGGAGTGAGCCCGAGGAGGTCGATCGCGTTGCGCCGTACGATCCGGTCGACCACGTCGGCGTCCAGGTGACCCATCTGGGCCTCGCCGACCTCGCGGGACTTCGGCCAGGTCGAGTCGGAGTGCGGGTAGTCGGTCTCGTAGAGGACGTTGCCGACGCCGATCGCGTCCAGGTTCTTCAGACCGAAGGCGTCGTCGAAGAAGCAGCCGTAGACGTGCTCGGTGAACAGTTCGGACGGCGGCCGGTGGACCTTGTCCGCGACACCGCCCCAGCCGCGGTTCTCCTCCCACACCACGTCGGCGCGTTCGAGGATGTAGGGGATCCAGCCGATCTGCCCCTCGGCGTACATCACCTTCAGGTTCGGGAAGCGCTCGAACTTGCCGCTCATCAGCCAGTCGACCATCGAGAAGCAGCAGTTGGCGAAGGTGATCGTGGAGCCGACGGCGGGCGGCGCGTCGGCCGAGGTCGACGGCATCCTGCTGCTGGACCCGATGTGCATGGCGATGACGGTGCCCGTCTCGTCGCAGGCGGCGAGGAAGGGGTCCCAGTCGTCGGTGTGCACGGAGGGCAGCCCGAGGTGGGGCGGGATCTCGGAGAAGGCGACCGCCCGGACGCCGCGCGCCGCGTTGCGCCGCACCTCCTCCGCCGCGAGCCGGGCGTCCCAGAGCGGGACGAGCGTCAGGGGTATCAGGCGCCCCTGGGCCTTCGGCCCGCACCACTCCTCCACCATCCAGTCGTTGTACGCCCTCACCCCGAGCAGGCCCAGCTCGCGGTCGGTCGCCTCGGTGAACGTCTGACCGCAAAAGCGCGGGAAGGTGGGGAAACACAGGGCGGACTGGACGTGGTTGACGTCCATGTCGGCGAGCCGCTCGGGCACGTCGTACGAGCCGGGGCGCATCTGCTCGTAGGTGATGATCTCCAGCTTGATCTCGTCGCGGTCGTAGCCGACGGCCGTGTCGAGGCGGGTGAGGGGGCGGTGCAGGTCCTCGTAGACCCACCAGTCGCCCACCGGCCCCTCGTCGCCCGGGGCACCCATGACGGGCGCGAACTTCCCGCCCAGGAAGGTCATTTCCTTCAGGGGTGCCCGGACGATGCGCGGGCCCGTGTCCTGGTACTTCGCGGGAAGCCTGTCCCGCCAGACGTCGGGCGGCTCGACCGTGTGGTCGTCCACCGAGATGATCCTCGGAAAGGCGGTCCCGTCGTCCGCCGAAGGGCTCTGCGGGGTTTCCGTGGTCTCCATACCGGCCACGGTAGCGCTGATCTGACGACCCGTCAGCTTCTCGTCGGGCACGCTGTGGGCGACCGCCGCCCGGCGGGTGATCGCGCGCGGAGCAGCACGGATGGCCACGGGCGGGTGCGGAGGCCGTGTGAGGACCCTGTGGGGTAGCCGTGCCCCGCCCTGTGATCGCTGTCTCGCACGGCTGACGCATCCCCCGAGAACAAGGCAAACTGGCCTCGTTGTACTGACGTTCGGCAGGGGGACAGCGATGGACGGTGTGCCGCGGGTACCGGAGCAGCGGCGCCCGGGCTCGGAGGAGCCCGCCGCGTTGCGCTTCAGCGTGCTCGGACCGGTGCGCGCCTGGCTCGGCGAGGACGCGTTGCCGGCCGGATCCCCGCAGCAACGCGCGCTGCTCGCCGCGCTGCTGCTCCGCGACGGCCGCACGGCCACGGCCGCCGAACTGATCGACGCCCTGTGGGGCGACGAGCCGCCCTCCCAGGCGCTGGCCGCCGTCCGGACGTACGCCTCCCGGCTGCGCAAGGCGCTCGGCCCCGAGGTCCTGGTCAGCGAGTCCGGCGGCTACGCGATCCGCTCCCTCGGCGAGGGAGCGCTCGACCACACCCGCGCCCAGGAACTCGCCGGACTCGCGGAGAAGGCGCGCGCCGAGGGCGATCTGCCCCGCGCCCGCGACCTGCTCCGGGACACCCTCGCCCTGTGGGACGGCGAACCCCTCGCGAGCATCCCCGGCCCCTACGCGGAGACCCAGCGGGCGCGGCTGGAGGAGTGGCGGCTGCAACTCCTCGAATCCCGGCTCGACATGGACCTGGAGCAGGGCGCTCACGCGGAGGCCGTCTCCGAGCTCACCGCGCTGACCGCCGCGCACCCGCTGCGCGAGCGGCTGCGGGAGCTGCTGATGCTGGCGCTGTACCGCTCCGGCCGGCAGGCGGAGGCGCTCGCGGTGTTCGCCGACACCCGGCGGCTGCTCGCCGACGAGCTGGGGGTGGACCCGCGAGCGGGTCTGCGGGAACTCCAGCAGCGCATTCTGCAGGCCGACCCCGGCCTCGCGGAACCCTCCGCCCCGGCGGCGGAACCCGCCGCGGCCCCCGTGCGCCCCGCCCAACTCCCTGCCACGGTGACCGACTTCACCGGGCGCGCCTCCTTCGTCCGGGAACTGAGCGACGTCCTCGCCGCCGCCTCCTCCGAGGAGGGCCGCGTCATGGCCGTCTCCGCGCTGGCGGGCATCGGCGGCGTCGGCAAGACGACCCTCGCCGTGCACGTGGCGCACCGCTCGCGCGCCGCCTTCCCCGACGGGCAGCTCTACGTCGATCTCCAGGGCGCCGGATCGCGGGCCGCCGAACCCGAGGCCGTGCTCGGCGCCTTCCTGCGCGCCCTCGGCACGGCGGACACCGCCATCCCCGACTCGCTGGAGGAGCGCTCGGCGCTGTACCGCTCGGTCCTCGACGGCCGCCGCGTCCTCGTACTGCTCGACAACGCCCGGGACGCCGCCCAGGTGCGTCCGCTGCTGCCCGGCACCGAGGGCTGCGCAGCGCTGGTGACCTCCCGGATGCGGATGGTGGACCTCGCGGGCGCCCATCTCGTGGACCTCGACGTGATGTCCCCCGAGGAGGCGCTGCAGCTCTTCACGAAGATCGTCGGCCAGGAGCGGGTCGCCTCCGAGCGGGAGGCGGCGCTCGACGTGGTCGCCGCGTGCGGGTTCCTGCCGCTGGCGATCCGCATCGCGGCGTCGCGGCTGGCCGCGCGGCGCACCTGGACGGTGTCGGTGCTCGCGGCGAAGCTCGCCGACGAGCGGCGCCGACTGGACGAGCTCCAGGCCGGCGACCTCGCCGTCAAGGCCACCTTCGAACTCGGCTACGGCCAGCTGGAGCCCGCCCAGGCCCGGGCCTTCCGTCTGCTGGGCCTGGCCGACGGCCCCGACATCTCCCTCGCGGCCGCGGCGGCGGTGCTCGACCTCCCGGCCGAGGACACCGAGGACCTCCTGGAGTCCCTGGTCGACACCTCGCTCCTGGAGTCCGCCGCCCCCGGCCGCTACCGGTACCACGACCTCGTCCGTCTCTACGCCCGTTCCTGCGCGGAACGGGACGAACAGCCCCCGACGGAACGGGCGGCGGCACTCTCCCGCCTGCTGGACTTCTACCTGGCCACGGCCGCGGGCGTGTACGCCCTCGAACGCCCGGGAGACCGGTTGGTGGACCATCTGGAGCCCACCCGGACCGAGGGCCTCGCCTTCGCCGACCGGAAGGCCTCCTGGGACTGGCTGTACTCGGAGGCCGTCCCCCTGCTCGCCTGCGTACGGCAGTCGGCCACCGGCCCGACACTGCGCCGCGCCATCGACCTGCTGTGGGCGGCGGTGGACCTCGCCGAGTCCGGTGCCAACTCCAAGGAGTACGAGGCGGCGGCCGCGGCCCTGCGCGACGCCGCCCGCGGCGCTTCGGACACCCGCGCGGAAGGGCGTGCGGGTGTCGTCCTGAGCAACGCGCTCCTGTTCTCCGGCGTGTTCGACCAGGCGTACCGGGAGGCCCAGCAGGCGCTCCGGCTCGCCGAGGCCTCCGACGACCCGCTGCCCTGCTGCTGGGCGGCGAACATCCTGGGCAGCATCGCCTTCTACCAGAAGCGCTACGCGGACGCGGAGGGCTACTTCAGCCGGGCCATCGAGGAGTTCCGCGGCTGCGGCGACCTCGCCGGGTCGGCGAGCCCGCTCTGCAACCTGTCGCGGCTGCACCTCGCGACGGGCCGGGCCGACAGCGCCGTCGTCCTCGCCGGGCAGGGCACCGAGATCTACGAGACCCTCGGCCACACGCTGCGCGTCGCCAACGGCCGCTACGCGCTGGGCATGGCCCTCGGCAAGAGCGGCCGGCACTCCGACGCGACGAGCGAACTGGAGGAGGCGCTGCGGGTCTTCCGCGACAGCCGGCAGCGCCTGTGGGAGGGCATGGCTCTGTGCCGCCTCGCGGAGGTCGATCTGGACGCCCGCAAGCCGGCCCGTGCGGCGAGCAACGCGGAGATGGCGCTAACCGTGCTGCGGGGCATCGGCGGTGAGTGGCGCCGGGGCAACGTCCTGACCGTGCTCGGCAAGTCACTGAGCGGAATCGGCCAGTCCGGCCGGGCGCAGGTCTGCTGGCGCGAGGCCCTGGAGATCTACGAGAAGCTGGACTCCCCGGAGGCCGCGGAGGTCCGCACCCTGCTGACTCCGGTTGCCGCCGCGTAGTGCCTGACGGGAGCGCTCGCCGCAAGGGGCCGGACCGCAGCGGGCGTTCATCGTTCGTTTATCGCCACGCGGCAGTCTCTGTCTTGTCGATCCGTCGCGTCGGGGGGCAGACGGACCGCCGAAGTGGTCGCCGAACTCGCAGTCTAGGGTGGGCGACCCGAGTGGCCCGCCCGGCCGTCCTCGGGGGAATGGCCGGGCGGGCCCCGTAGTCCCAGAAAGAGCCACCAAAGGGGAGGCAGCACCATGAGCGAGACCGAGAAGCCGATCGCCGAGCCGGACAACACGCACGTCACCGGTGGTGAGGACGGCGAGGAGATCACCCCGCTGAACACCCACGTGACGAGCAGCCCGATCAAGCCGCTCGCCGCGTCGGACGGCGAGGCCAAGCCGGACAACACCCACGTGACGGGCAACCCGGCCTAGAGCCGCACCACACGGGGACCGGAGGCCGCGGCGGCGCGGAGGGGGAGCCGCCGCGGCCGACGTGTGTCCGGGCGTCGCCGGTCTCCCGGTGGCGCCCGTTCGTTCGTCACCGCCCCCGCAACTCCCCCTTCAGCACCTTCCCGCTGGCGTTGCGCGGGAGTTCGTGGACGAAGTCGACCGTGCGGGGGACCTTGTAGTTGGCCATCTCCCGGCGGGACCAGGCGATCAGGTCGTCGGCGGTGAGGGTCGAGTGGGGGCGGCGGACGACGTAGGCGCGGCCGACCTCGCCGAGGCGGGTGTCCGGGGTGCCGACGACCGCGACGTCGGCGACGTCCGGGTGCAGGCCGAGGAGTTGCTCTATCTCGGCGGGATAGGCGTTGAAGCCACCGACGATGAACATGTCCTTGATCCGGTCGGTGATGCGGAGGTTGCCGGCGGGGTCCAGGACGCCCACGTCACCGGTGCGCAGCCAGCCGTCCGGTGACAGCACCTCCGCCGTCGCCGCCGCGTCCTCGAAGTAGCCGCTCATCACGTTGAAGCCGCGCACCAGCACCTCGCCGGGTGCGCCGGGCGGCGCGTCGGCGCCCGCGGAGTCCACCACCCGCACCTCGGTGTCCGGGACGGCCCGGCCCGAGGTCGTGGCGATCACCTCCGGCGGGTCCCCCCTGCGGCACATGGTGACGATGCCGCTCGCCTCGGAGAGGCCGTACGCCGTCAGGACCGTGGCCACGCCCAGTTCCCTGCGCAGGCGTTCCACCAGACGCAGCGGCACCACCGCCGCGCCGGTGACGACCAGGCGCAGCGCGGAGAGGTCGTACGCGTCCCGGGAGGGGTGGTCGAGCAGCGACTGGTGGAGGGTGGGCGGGCCGGGGAGGACCGAGACGCGTTCCGCGGCCACGTTCGCGAGGACCGTGTCCACGTCGAACACCGGCTGCGGGATCATCGTCGCCCCGCGCATCAGGCAGGCGATGATCCCGGCCTTGTAGCCGAAGGTGTGGAAGAACGGGTTCACGATCAGGTAGCGGTCGCCCTCGCGCAGGCCGGCGAGCTCGCTCCAGATCGCGTAGCCGCGCAGGGTCTGGGCGTGGGTGATCAGGGCGCCCTTGGGGCGGCCGGTGGTGCCGGAGGTGAAGATGATGTCCGAGGGGTCGGCACCGGACACGGCGGCGGCCCTGCGGCGGACGGCGTCGTCCCCCACCCCCTCCCCGTCCGCGAGGAAGTCCTTCCAGGTGCGGAAGTCGGCGGGGGCGTCGTCCGCGAGGACCACGACCTGCTCCAGGTGCGGGAGTCCGGGCAGCGGGCCGGAGCCGGGACCCTCGCCGGCCGCCCGCCGCAGCGAGGCCACGTACGAGGTGCCGAGGAACGTGCCGGTGACGAACAGCAGCCTCGCCCGGCTCCGGTCCAGTACGTACGCCGCCTCGGCGCCCTTGAAGCGGGTGTTGAGCGGCACCAGGACCGCGCCCGCCGACACCGCGCCGAGGGCGGAGACGATCCAGTCGAGCGTGTTCGGGGCCCAGACGGCCACCCGGTCGCCGGGCCGGACACCGCTCGCCATGCAGGCCGCCGCCGCCCGCTCCACCCGGGCTCCCAGCTCCTCGTAGGAGACACGGGTCCGGCCCTCGACGACCGCCTCGCGGCCGGCGAAGCGGGTGGCCGCCGACCGCACCAACCCCGGGACGCTTCCCCACTCCAGGTCACCGCGCATCGAGCACCTCCCGCTGCAGCACCACTAGCTGACTGACCGTCAGATTAGCTGTAGCCTGACGACCTGTCAGCAGCCGGGACCGTGCGCGGAGGTGCACCCATGCCAGGGATCAAGGACGCCACGGCCGTCGTCGGCATCGGCCAGACCCCCTTCGCCAGACAACTCCCCGACTCCGAGAAGACCTTGGCCTGCCGCGCCATCCTCGCCGCGCTCGACGACGCCGGCATCGCGCCCGCCGAGGTCGACGGCCTCGCCTCGTACACCATGGAGGAGACCGACGAGGTGGAGGTCGCCAAGGCCGTCGGGTTCGGCGACCTCAGCTTCTTCAGCAAGGTGGGCTACGGCGGCGGCGGTTCGTGCGCCACCGTCGCGCATCTCGCCGGGGCGATAGCCTCCGGCCAGGCGACGGTGGGGGTGGCCTGGCGGTCACGGAAGCGGGGTTCGGGACCCCGGCCGTGGAAGAACACGGCCGTACAGCTCCCCACCCCGACCCAGTGGACGCGGCCCTTCGGACTGCTGCGGCCCGCCGACGAGATCGGGATGCTCGCCCGCCGCTACCTGCACGAGTTCGGCGCGACCCGCGACCACCTGTTCAACGTGGCACTGGCCTGCCGCAACCGCGCCAACCAGAACCCCGCCGCGATGATGTACGAACGCCCGCTGACCCGCGAGATGTACATGACCTCCCGCTGGATCAGCGAACCCCTCTGCCTCTTCGACAACTGCCTGGAGACGGACGGCGCGCTGGCCTGCGTGATCGTCTCCGCCGAGCGCGCCCGCGACTGCCGGCAGCGGCCCGTGTACGTCCACTCCGCCGCCCAGGGCCTGCCCGCCCAGCACCACGGCATGGTCAACTACTGGAACGACGACCCGCTCACCGGCCCCGCCTGGGCCGCCGCCCGACACCTGTGGAAACACGCCGACTTCACACCCGAGGACGTGGACGTCGCGCAGATCTACGACGCGTTCACCCCGCTCATCCCGCTGTCCCTGGAGGGCTACGGCTTCTGCGGCCGGGGCGAGGGCGCGGCCTACACGGAGGGCGGCGCGCTGGAGATCGGCGGCCGGCTGCCCCTGAACACCGGGGGCGGCGGGCTCAGCGAGGCCTACGTGCACGGCTTCAACCTCATCAACGAGGGCGTGAAGCAGTTGCGCGGCACGAGCACGGCGCAGGTGCCGGGTGCGGCGACCTGCCTGGTCACGGCGGGGGAAGGGGTTCCCACCTCCGCTCTCCTGCTGAGGAGTTGAGATGGACGAGTCCCTGCTCTCCCCCGTCCTCGACGACGACGGCGCGCCCTTCTGGGAGTACGCGGCCCAGGGCGAACTGCGCGTCCAGGGCTGCGCCGACTGCGGTGAACTGCGCTTCCCTCCCCGGCCCTGCTGCCCGCACTGCCACTCCTTCGCGAGCGCGTGGCGCCGGATGACCGGGCGGGGGAGGATCTGGTCGTACGTCGTCCCGCATCCGCCGCTCCTGCCCGCCTACGCGGAGCTGCCCGGCTACAACGCGATCGTGGTGGAACTGGCCGACGCGCCACGGATCCGGCTGGTCGGGAACCTGGTGAGCGGTCCGGACGCGGCCCTCAACTCCGTCTCCCCGGACCGGATCCGCATCGGGGCACGGGTGCAGGCGGTGTTCACCGAGGTGAACGGCATGACCGTGCCGCGCTGGGTCCTGGAGCGGGCGTGAGCGCGGACGGGCCCACCGGCGCCGGGGGCCCGGGGGGCGGCGAAGGCGGCCGGGGTCTCGCGGTCGCCGTCGACAAGGACACCGGTGTCGCCGTCCTCACCCTCGACCGGCCGCACCGGCTGAACGCCATCGACCTGGCCACGGCCGCCGAACTGGCCGACACCTGGCGGGCGTTCCGGTTCGACGACACCGTGCGGGCGGTCGTCGTCACGGGCGCCGGGCCGCGCGCCTTCTGCACCGGCATCGACCGGGACGCGCAGGTGCCGCAGCCCTCGTCCCCGTACATGGTGGACGACCCGCTCGCCACGATCGGACCGAAGGCCAACGACCTGTGGAAGCCGGTGATCGCCGCCGTGCACGGGATGGCGTGCGGCGGCGCCTTCTACCTGCTCGGCGAGGCGGAGTTCGTGGTCGCCGACGAGACGGCGGCCTTCTTCGACCCGCACACGACGTACGGCATGGTCAGCGCGTACGAGTCGGTCTACCTCGCCCAGCGCATGCCGTTCGGGGAGGTAGCCCGGATGGCGCTGATGGGGACCGCCGAACGCATCTCCGCCCGGCGCGCGTACGAGGTCGGACTGGTCTCCGAACTCACGCCCCCGGGAGGCGCGGTGGCGGCGGCCGTGGCGTGCGCGGCCGTCATCGCGTCCTATCCGGCCGACGCCGTCCAGGGCACCGTGCGGGCGCTCTGGCAGGCGCAGGAGGCGACCCGGGCGGCAGCCCTCGCGCACGCCCCGCAGCTCGTCTCCCTCGGCAACCTGCCGGGCGCCCGTCAGGCGGAGCTGTTCGCGGGGCGACGCCCGGGCGGATTCCGGACGCGGTGAGCCGCGTCGAGGTCAATACCGGTCGACAGTGGCGCGTCGATCGACCTCGCAGTGGTCGAGCCGGTCCAAAGCCCCTGTACTGGCGGCAGCCACCCGGAGGGTCGCCTTGCCGTTCGCGGGCACCGACACCTGGTCGGTGGTGTCGGCCATGGTGAAGCCGGTGTCGTCCTTGTAACCGACCTTCACGGTGAAGAGAGCCTCGCGGCCGTTCGGATTCCTGACCTCGACGGTCGTGTACGGGTCGTCCGTGCTCGCGCACCGCTTGAGCACCGCGGTGCCGTCCTTCAGCGGCCGGGAAGTGCCGGACGAGGTCGCGGTGGGAGTGGAACGGTGGGTGGGCCGCGAACGGTACGTGCCGCCCGTGCCGCCACTGGTGCTCGTCCCGGAGCCGTACGCGTCGTCGGACGAGCCGCCGTACGGGTCGCTGGACGAACCACCGTACGGGTCGCTGCTGGACGAGCCGCCGCCGTACGAACCGCCGCCCGACGTCGATGTCGACGACGAACTGTCGTGGTCCTGGCGGGAACTGCTGCACCCGCCGCCGCTGCTGTGATGGCTGCGGCTCCCGTGACGGCCGGTCGAGAAGCCGGTCAGAGCCAGCACGACCATCACCGACACCGCTGTGAACCTGAGTGTGCGCCCCCGCGTGTACATGACCTCACCCTACCCAGGGCGGCCGAACGCACTCCGCCGAGGGACGCACCGGCACCGGGCCTCAGGTCGTACGAGCCGTAGCGGTCCCCTTCTCCGCGTCGAGCGCGTACACGCAGCGGTCCTTGCTGCACGCGTACACCACACCGTCCTTGACGACGGGGGCGCCGGTGATCTCGCCCCCGGTCGCCAGCTTCCAGCGCAGCCGGCCGTCGTCGGCCTTCAGCGTGTACAGCAGGTGGTCGGTCGAACCGAAGTGGATGCGGCCCTCGGCGACCGCGGGGGCGCCGACCAGGTCGCCGCCCGCCTGGAAGCGCCACTTGGGGGTGCCGGTCACCGCGTCCAGCGTGTACAGACCCTTGCCGCTGCCCACGTGGACGTGGCCCGCGGCGACGAGGACCGGCTCCACGGAGGCGCGGGACTCGGTGGCGATGCGCCAGCGGTCCCGGCCGTCGGTGGCGTCGAGGGCGTACACCGTGCCGAGGTAGTCGGCGAGGTAGACCCCACCGCCCGTCACGGCGGGACCCGGCGCGAAGGTGGGCGGGCTGAGGAAGACGGCCGGGGCCTCGAAGTGCCAGCGGACCCGGCCGCTCGCCACGTCGACGGCCAGGACGCGGGTGCCGGCGGAGATGTACACGTAGCCGTCGGGGGCGGGGGTGATCCGCACCGGCACACCGCCGCAGGAGGCCGCGTCGCCGATGGGGTACGACCAGCGTTCCTCGCCGGTCCGGGCGTCCAGGGCGCGCAGCCGGGCGTCCTTCCAGACGTACACCGTGCCGTCGTGGACGGACGGGCCGGCCTCCGGCGACTCGAAGTCCGTCTGGGCCCCGCTGATCTCCCAGAGTTTCTGGCCGTTGGAGGCCTCCCATGCCTGGACGCCGCCGCCGCGCGTGCCGGTGACGACCGTGCCCCGATCGGCCTTGAGCGAGTAGACCCAGGCGTCCGTGGACAGCCGCCACAGGTCGGCGCCCTCGCGGGCGTCGAGAGCGAACAGGGTCGGCCCGTCGGAGGCGTGGATCCGGCCGTCCGCGACGGCCATCGACCAGGCCACGTCCCGCGTCTTGAAGCGGCGCCGACCGGTCGCCACGTCGAGGGCGTGCACCTCGAAGGAGGTGACGTAGACGAGGTCACCGGCGACCGAGGGGGTGCCCCACACGTCGTTCGACATGCGGAAACGCCACGGGCGCCAGCCGGCGGGCGCCTCGGGCGAGGGGGCGGGCGGCGCGACCGTGGGCGCCAGGTCGGCGCCGTTCACCCCGACGCGCGGCCGGGACCAGGACGCCGCGAGACCGGCCTCCGGCGGGGGCGCCTTCACGGCGGCGGCGCGGGCGTCGGCGACGCGCGGGCCGGGGCCGATGGACACCTTGGCGCCCGCCAGGCGCACCGGACCGGTGTCGGGCGCGCCGACGGCGACCGGGGCGTGCGACGGGGGCGGCGGCACCGCGGGGCGTCCGCCGCCGCTGCGCGCCCCGCCGGACGCGGGCTTCACCGGCGGACGGCCGCCACGGCGCGTCTCGATGAGGCCCACCGCCCGCTCGGGCAGCCACGCCGACGCCGTACCGCTGTCGTCGGAGCCGGAGCCGAAGAGGTGGGGGGCGAGCTGGGCCTGGAGGTCGGCGGGGTTGGGGCGGCCCGTGGCGTCCATCTGCATACAGGACTCGATGAGCGGGCGCAGCTCGTCCGGGAGGCCTTCCAGGTCCGGTCCCTCGCGGAGCAGCATGAACACCGTCTCGACGGGGTTCGCGCCGTGGAAGGGCGCGTGTCCGGTCGCGGCGAAGACCAGCATCGAGCCGAGCGAGAAGACGTCGCTCGCGCCGGTCACGCTGCGCGAGTCCTTCGCCTGCTCCGGCGACATGTAAGCGGGGGTGCCGACCGCGACGTTCGTCATGGTCAGACGGGTGTTCGAAACGCCGGACGCGATACCGAAGTCGATCACCCGCGGTCCGTCCTCGACCACCAGGACGTTCGACGGCTTCAGGTCACGGTGGACGAGTCCCGCGCCGTGGATCGACTGGAGCGCCTCCGCGACGCCCGCCGCGAGCCAGCGCACCGCCTGGGCCGGGAGCGGCCCGCACTCGTTCACTATTTCCTCGAGCGAGGGGGCGGGGACGTAGGCGGTGGCCAGCCAGGGCACCGCGGCGCGCGCGTCGGCGTCGACCACGGCCGCCGTGTAGAAGCCCGACACGGCGCGGGCCGCCTCGACCTCGCGCGAGAAGCGGACCCGGAACAGCTGGTCCTCGGCGAGTTCCGTCCTGACCGTCTTGATCGCCACGCGCCGGCCGGAGGCCGAGCGCGCGAGATAGACCAGCCCCATGCCGCCGGCACCCAGCCGTCCCAGCACCTCGAACGGCCCGATCCGCCGCGGATCGTGCTGCGTCAGCTGATCCACCACTTGCCTGCCACCTCCCCGTACGGGTCGCGTCATCCACGTGTGAACGCGGCCCAGTGCAGCGTCTCACCACCGCACCGCCGTGGCGGCACGCACCCCGATTCTTCCTGGCCGAGCCACAGGTTGCGAACCCGGACGCGGATCGGGGTGTCTCATGACAAAACACCCGCTCCAGGAGGAGTACGGGCGGTCCGGCCCGGCCGTTCACGGCCGAATGACGCCCCTCGTCCCGGATGTACCCCGTCCTCCGGCGCCGGATGTCCCCCTTCAGCGTTCGAGGACGGCGAACGACGCCCCCTGATTGTCCGTGACCACGGCCACCCGTCCGTACGACGTGTCGAAGGGCGGCACCTGGACCCGGCCGCCGAGCCGGTTCACCGTCCCGAGCGCCTCGTCGCAGTCGCCGACCCCGAAGTGCACGAGGAAATGGGGCGGCATCTCGGCCGGGAAGACGCCGGAGACGGGGACGCGGCCGAAGTCGGGCGTCGCGTCGGGCCCGAAGAGCGCGTCGTGGAACAGGGTGCCGTAGAAGCGGTCGACGGTCGCGGTGTCCCGCGCGTACAACTCCGCCCAGCAGAAAGTACGGCGTTCGTGACGCCGGCCGAATCCGGCGTGGCTGCCGGGCTGCCACAGGCCGAACACGGCACCCTCCGGGTCCGTGACGAGTCCCGCGCTGCCGAAGTCGCCGGAGGGGCCGGGCATCTCGGTCGGCGCGGTGATGACCTGGCCGCCCGCCGCCGTGATCCGGCGGGACAGCGCCCGCGCGTCCGGCGTCGCGAAGTACACCGTCCACACCGTGGGCATGCGGCCGTCCCGCTTGGGCGTGAGCCCGGCGACCGGCGCACCGTCCAGTTCCGCCAGGGCCATCGGGCCGGCCCCCGCGGTTCCCTCGGCCGCCTCCGGGAACGTCCAGCCGAACAGCTCGCCGTAGAAGCGCTTTCCCGCCTCCACGTCGGGCAACTGGGCGTCGACCCAGCAGGGCACACCCTCGGAGAACCCGGCGACAACGGCAGATTCGGCCATGCGATCAAGCTAACGGCCCCGGGCTCATCGCGCAGAGCGGGCGCATCCGCACCGGTGACACCCCGTAGGAGACCTCCACGACCCCTGTGACGGACGGCCGCACCCCATTTGCAGTCGGCCGAATCGCGCTCCGATCACCCCTCGGTAAGCTGACGGCATGACAGGACAAGTGCGTACCGTCGACGGCCGCGTGGCCGGACGACGTGGGCAGGCGACCCGGCAGAAGCTGCTCGACTGCCTCAGCGAGATGCTCAGCTCGTCGCCCTACCGGGATGTCAAAGTCATCGACGTCGCCCGGAAGGCGGGCACGTCGCCGGCGACCTTCTACCAGTACTTCCCGGACGTCGAAGGCGCCGTCCTGGAGATCGCCGAACACATGGCCACCGAGGGCGCCGGGTTGACCCAGCTGCTCGAAGGGCGCTCGTGGGTCGGCAAGGCCGGCTGGCAGACCGCGCAGGAACTCGTGGACGGTTTCCTGGAGTTCTGGCGGAAGAACGACGCGATCCTGCGCGTGGTCGACCTCGGCGCCGCCGAGGGGGACAAGCGCTTCTACAAGATCCGCATGAAGATCCTGAACTCCGTGAACAACTCGCTCACGGACTCGGTGGCCGACCTCCAGGCCAAGGGCAAGGTCGACAAGGACGTGAACCCGGCGGCCATGGCCGGTTCCCTCGTCGCCATGCTCGCCGCGGTCGCTTCGCACCAGAGGGGCTTCCAGACGTGGGGCGTCAAGCAGGCTGAACTCAAGCCGAACCTCGCGCTGTTGGTGCATCTGGGCGTGACCGGGAAGAAGCCGACGAAGTAACTTACCCAACCTTTTCGCCCCAACTCCTGTCATGCGGGCGGCAGTTCACTCCGGAGGCATGCTCCGGCGAACTGCCGCCCGCTGCGCTGTACGGACACGGGAGCACAGGGCGGCGGTCCGGGCATCCGGCGGGGCCGGCTACCCGGGCGGCGGTCCGTCCACGGCGTCCGGGGTGGCGGTCGTGTGCCGCCGGACGATCCTGAAGAGCCGGATCTCCCGGTCCACCCTCGCCTGGTAGGTGGCGTAGGGCGGCCAGAAGGCCAGCGCCGTCCGCCACACCCCGGCCCGTTCCTCCCCCGTGAGGAGCCGCGCGGTCACGGGGATGTCCTCGCCCTTCCAGCTGATGACCGCGTCGGGGTGCGCGAGGAGGTTGGCGGTCCAGGCGGGGTGGCCCGTACGGCCGAAGTTGGAGCCGACGAGGATCCAGCCGCTCTCCGGAGCGCCCGCGACCCCCTCGGCGTCCGTGGAACCCACGGTGTGCACGGCCCCTACGGCACCCGTCTCGTCCGGGGCCCGCGCCGCTCCGGCCTCCGGCATGCAGGCCAGGGGTGTGCGGCGCTCCAGGCCGCTGCGGGCGCCGCGGGCGGTGAGGACGATCCCCGGCAGCATCTGGGCGCTGAGCAGCACCTTGCCGCGGGTCAGGCGGTGCACGGCCCGGTCGAGGGCCGGGATGAGATGGGGGGCCACCTTGGCGAAGGTCCGCGTGGAGGAGACCCGCTGCACCAGCCGGACCCCGGGCACCCTCCGCGCCCCGGTCCCGACACCGGGCCCGACGGCGCCACCGACACCGGGCACCCCTCCACCCGGCCCCCCGTCACCGCTCACCCCGGACGACTCTCCGGCCCGGCTTCCTTCACCACTTGTCCCGGGCACCCCTCCGCTCGGGCCCCCCTCACTGGTCGCCCCCGTCGACCCTCCGCCCGCGCCCGCGCCCGCGTCACCGCTCACCCCGGACGACCCGGCCGGAGCCTCGGCAGCGCTCCCCTCAGGCGACCGTCCGGTGGGGCCCACATCACCGCTCACCCCGGGCGATTCTCCGCCCGCGCCCCCGTCACCGCTCACCCCGGACGACCCTCCACCCGGACTCACATCTCCGCTCACCCCGGGCGACTCTCCGGCCAGGCTTCCGTCGCTGTTCACTCCAGGTGACCCTCCGCCCGGGACCTCACCCCCACCTGCCCCCTCCGCCCCGCCACCGGAGGGCCCGCCGTCCCGACTCCCTGCACCGCCCGCTGCGCCGGCCTCCGCCTCGCCACCGCTCACCTTGTCGCCCTCCGCCCCGCCACCACTCACCGCGTCCTCCCCTGCGTGGGTACCGCTCCCCATGTCCTCCCCCGGGTCCTCCCCGGGACCCGGGTGCCTGGCCGGCGGCATCAGACCCTCACCTCTGCGGCGTCGAAGAGGCGGGCCGTGTCGGCGGCGTGGGCGCGCAGTCGGTGGACGGGGCCGAAGAGGAGTTCGTCGCCCGCGGCGCGCTTGAAGGAGAGGTGCGCGTCGTGCTCCCAGGTGAAGCCGATGCCGCCGTGCAACTGGATGCCTTCGGAGGCGGCGGCGCGCAGCGCCTCCAACGCCTGGGCCAGGGCGAGTCCGCCCACACGCTCGGCGCCGGTTCCCGCGGCCCAGGCCGCGTAGTAGGCCGCCGAGCGGGCCGCCCTCACGCCCACGTACACGTCGGCGAGCCGGTGCTTGACCGCCTGGAAGGAGCCGATCGCGCGACCGAACTGCTCGCGCGTCCGCACGTGTTCGACGGTGCGCTCCAGTGCGCGGTCGGCGGCGCCCACGGCCTCGACCGCGAGGACGGCGGCGGCGGCGTCTCCGGTGGCGGCGAGGGCGGCGGGCACGTCGGCGCGCTCGTCGCCCAGCAACTCGGCTCTCACGTGACGGAGTTCGATCCGGGCCTGGGGGCGGCTCGCGTCGAGAGAGGTCTGCCGTACGCGGACCATGCCCGCGGCCTCGGCCCGCACCAGGAAGAGCAGGGTCCGGGACCGGGCGAAGCCGCCGGTGTGCGCGGCCACCACCAGCAGTCCGGCGCTGTGTCCGTCGAGGACCTGCGTCGCCTGCCCGTAGAGCCGCCACCCGCCGTCCGCGCGGCGGGCCTGGACGCCTCCGGCGCGGCCGCCGCCCGCCCAGTCGCCGTGGTTGTCGTCGACCAGCGCGAGCGCGGTGGCCAGGCCCGCGCCCGGCACCGCGAGTGCGGCGGTCAGTTCGCCGGAGGCCAGCCGGGGAAGCAGGGCGGCGCGCTGGGCCTCGTCGCCGAGGGCCAGGATCAGCGGGGCGGCGAGGGCGGCGGTGGCGAGGAGCGGGGCGGGGGCGAGGAAGCGGCCCGACTCCTCGAAGGCCAGGGCGAGTTCGGTCACCGAGCAGCCGATCCCGCCGTACCGCTCGGGCAGGGCGAGGCCGGGCAGTCCGAGCTGCCGGGACAGGGTCTCCCAGAGTGACCGGTCGTGGCCCTCGGGGCTGTGTGCGGCGGCCCGGAGGTCGTCCGGGCCGCACCGTTTGACCAGCACCTCCCGCAGGGTGCGCCGGATCTCCTCCTGCTCCGCGGTGAGACGGGCGTCCATGGGCGGGCTCCTCCCTGGGGCAGCCTGCGGGATCCGCCGATCCCCTGATCTGACGGGCCGTCATGTTAGGTCGGACGGTTCCAGATGCACAGGGGTGCGGACACCTCCCGGCGGCCCAGTTATCTGATGTACCGTCAGATTCATGACGCATGCCACCCCGGGCCGGAGCGGTCGCAAGGTCGCCGTCGTCGGCATATCCCTCTCCGACTGCGGTCGCGTGGACGAGGCGACTCCCTACGCGCTGCACGCCCAGGCGGCCCGCCGCGCGCTCGCCGACTCGGGTCTGGACCGCTCGGTGGTCGACGGTCTCGCGTCGGCGGGCCTCGGCACCCTCGCCCCCGCCGAGGTGGCCGAGTACCTGGGGCTGCGGCCCACCTGGGTCGACTCGACCTCCGTCGGCGGGTCCACCTGGGAGGTCATGGCGGCGCACGCGGCCGACGCCATCGCGGCGGGCCACGCCAACGCCGTCCTGCTCGTCTACGGTTCCACCGCCCGCGCCGACGTCAAGACGGGCCGGCGCACCGGGAACCTGTCGTTCGGCGCCCGGGGACCGCTCCAGTTCGAGGTCCCGTACGGGCACACCCTGATCGCCAAGTACGCGATGGCCGCCCGCCGTCACATGCACACCTACGGAACCACGCTCGAACAGCTCGCGTCGGTCGCCGTCCAGGCCCGCGCGAACGCCGCCCACAACCCGGAGGCGATGTTCCGCTCCCCCGTCACCGTCGACGACGTCCTGTCGGGGCCGATGATCGCGGACCCCTTCACCAAGCTGCACTGCTGCCTGCGCTCCGACGGGGGCGCGGCGGTGCTGCTGGCGGCCGAGGAGTACGTACGCGACTGCCGCACGGAGCCCGTGTGGGTGCTCGGCGCCGGGGAGCACGTCTCGCACACCAGCATGTCCGAGTGGGCGGACTTCACCGTGTCCCCGGCGGCGGTCAGCGGCCGGCTCGCCTTCGAGCGCGCCGGGGTCCGGCCCGCGGAGATCGACGTCGCCGAGATCTACGACGCCTTCACCTACATGACCCTGGTGACCCTGGAGGACCTCGGCTTCTGCGCGAAGGGCGAGGGGGGCGCGTTCGTGGAGGCGGCGAAGGGGCGGCTGCTGGTGGGCGGGGAGCTGCCGGTGAACACCGACGGGGGCGGACTGTCGGCCCAACACCCGGGCATGCGGGGGCTGTTCCTCCTGGTGGAGGCGGTACGACAACTGCGCGGCGAGGTGCCGGAGGCCCGCCAGGTGCGTCGGGCCGACGGCACTCTCCCGCAGCTGGCGGTGGCGTCCGGGACGGGCGGCTGGTTCTGCTCGTCGGGAACGGTGCTGCTGGGCCGGGGGTGAGAGGGCGCGTGCACCTGCCCGGCGACGGCGTGCGTCCGCGCTCCAGGGCGATACTCGACGGCATGGAACCGGATCTTCATGAGCTGCTGAGATCGCTGCGGGTGTGGGACACGGAGCTGCCGGGCTTCGAGCCGGACGACGCGCCGGCGGACCCGCTGACCCTGTTCGCCCGGTGGCTCGCGGAGGCCGCGGCGGCCGGGCAGACCGAGCCGCACACGATGTCGCTGGCGACGGCGGACGAGGACGGTCTGCCCGACGTCCGCACGGTGATGCTGCACGGCGCGGACGACCGGGGCTGGGCGTTCGCCACCCACGCGACCAGCCGCAAGGGCCGCCAGCTCGCCGCCCGCCCGTACGCGGCCCTCGGCTTCTACTGGCCCGCGCAGGGGCGCCAGGTCCGGCTCCGGGGCCCGGTCACCGTCGCCTCTGCGGAGGAGAGTCAGACGGACCTGCACGCCCGCTCCACGGGCGCGCTGGCCGCGGCCCTGGTGGGCCGGCAGAGCGCCGTCCTGCCCTCCCTGGCGGACCTGGACCGCGCGTCGGACGCGGCCTGGAAGCAGGCCGAGCAGTCCCCGGACACCCCGGCCCCCACCTGGACCCTCTACCGGCTCCACCCCACGGAGGCGGAGTTCTTCCAGGGCGACCCCCGCCGCCGCCACGTACGCCTCACGTACCACCGCACGGCCGAGGACTGGACGACGGAACTGTTGTGGCCGTGACGCAGCCGGAGCGGGTCCCGCGCGCCGCTCTAGCTTCCGCCGCGTGAGCCGTCCGTCCCGCTGCCTCGTCCCCGGCCGCCCGTGAAGGCGTAGGCGGCGAAGTCCGCGACGGGGCGGTAGCCGATGCGCTGGTAGAGGCCGTTGCTCGTGGGATTGGCGAGGTCGGCGAAGAGCAGCACCTCCTGGGCGCCGGCCGCCCGCGCGGCGCGGCTCACCTCGGCGGTGACGGCACCGGCGTATCCGCGGCCGCGCAGGGAGGCCGGGGTGTAGACGGGCGCGACGCGTATCTGACCGGCGACCAGTGGTGTCGCGCCCGCCATGGCGACCGGGGTCCCGTCGGGTGTCTCCCAGAGGGAGACGCCACCGTAGGAGATCCGGTCGTCAGCCCACTCCCCTCCGTCGCGCTGCGCGCTTCCGCCGATGACATCCGCGAAGTCCCGGTACCAGCGGGCGAGCAGCTCCCGGTCGGTCTCGTTCGCCACCCTGACGCGCCCGGCAGGCGCGGGAGCGGGGGGCGTCAGGTCCACGAGCCGGTACAACCGTTCGCTGCGATCCCGAACGGCCGTCGCCCCCGTGCGTCGGCGCCAGGCCTCGGCGAAGGCGCCAGCAGTGTCCGGCTCCGCCGTGGCGCCGGGCAGCGTGGTGTCCAGGTCCGCGAGCAGTGCGGCGAGGGCGTCCGCGTCCCGCTCGTCCACGGCCGTGAGGTTCAGGCGGTACGGCGGCGTACGGAAGAACGTCGCACGGACGGCACCGCCCCGCTCCAGCACACCGAAGAGCGGGGGCTCCTCGCCCCACCCGCCCAGCCCCCGCCTGCGCAGGGCGTCCGTGACCGTCAGCGGAACCGTGTGCCGCGCTGGCCTCGCCCGCAGGAAGTCCGTGGCCCGGCCGAGGAACTCGTCGAGGTCACGGGTGAGCTGCCAGTCGTACGCAACGGACGTCATGCTCGATGATCCCGTGCGCCCGCGGCCGGACGCCTCAGGTTTTCGGCGGTCGTCCGCCACCGAGCCCACACCCGGAGTCTCCGGCGGCCGCCGAGGCATCCTCACCCCCCGACAGCGGGCTCCGGGTCCCCCGTGACGCGGCCGTGCAGGTGGACGTCTCGGAACGCGTCGTGGCGGCCCGCCTCGAACATGGCGCCGCGCAGGGTTCCCTCGGCGCGGAAGCCGCAGCGTTCGGCGACGCGGCAGGAGACCTCGTGGCCCAGGGCGTGGCCGAGTTCGAGGCGGTTCAGGGCCAGGTCGGCGAAGCCGTAGCGGGCGGCGAGGGTCAGGGCGCGGGTGGCGACGCGGCGGCCCCGTGCGTCCGGGAGGACCCAGTAGCCGACGCGGGCGCAGCTCATGACGTGGTCGATCTCGTTGACGCCGATGTGGCCCAGCGTCTCGCCGCTCTCCGCGTCCGTGACGCAGAACGAGACGTTGGTGCCGCTCGTGGCGCTCGCGATCCGGGACCGCAGCGCCTCCCGGGCGCCGTCGATGTCCCGGATGAACCGGAGCGGGGTGTTCCAGCGCTGGAACTCCGGATCGGTCAGTCCGCGCAGATACGCCGAGACGTCGGCGTCCGACTCCGCGTCCCAGGCGCGCAGCCGAAGACCGAGCCCGCTCAGCTCGGGGAAGGGGCGGACGGCGAACTGTTCGTGGACCTCGGCCATCCAGCCATTGAAACCCCTCCGGGCACCGGGGTCACGTCCGGGGCAGTCCGGGCCCGCTCGCCCCGGTCGGCCGGAAGACGGGGATCCCGGACCGGAACGCGACCTTCAGGTCCATGCCGATCAGCAGGTCGGCCGGCTCGCATCCGACGACCTCGGTCATCATCCGGGGCCCCTCCGCGAGGTCGACGACGGCGGCGACGTACGGCACACGGCTCCCGAACGGCGGCAGGTCGTTCCGGTGGACGACGGACCAGGTGTAGAGCGTGGCGCGGCCGCTCGCGGGCCGCCAGCTCACGTCCTCGCTCCAGCAGAGCGGGCAGAACTCCCGGGGGTAGTGGTGGGCGCGGTCGCAGGCCCCGCAGTGCCGGATCAGCAGCCGCCCCTCGGCCGCCGCGTCCCAGTAGGGGCGGGTGAACCCGTCCACCTCCGGCACGTCGGAACCGGGGGCGGGGGATGCGGCGGGAGCGGTGGAGGCAGCGGGGGCGGGGCGAGCCGAGAGAGCGGGGCGCGGGGAGGGGGCGGGTGCCGGTGACTCCGTGTCCGCGACCGGTGTGTCCCGCGATCCCGGCGCGCGCCCTGCGGTGGGTGTGGCCGCCGCGGGTACCCGCGGCGGTACGGTCGCGGCGGTCCCCGCGGGCTCCGTCCCGCCCCGCCCCGTACGCGGCCCGCTCATCGGAACAGTCCCAGCGCGTCGTCCAGCGACCAGGTCTGCCAGGCCATCCCGAACAGCGCGACGACCGAGATCAGCGCCATCATCGCGTTCTGCCCCTGCTCCGCCCAGTCGTGGATCATCAGCGTGAAGTAGAGGAGGTTGAGGAGCAGGCCCGCGATCAGGGCGACGGGGGTGAGGAGTCCGGCCACCAGGCCGAGGCCCAGGGCCAGTTCGGCGTACACGACGACGTACGCCATCGCCCGTGGGCGCGGGGCGACGACGGTGTCGAAGCCCGAACCCACCGCGCTCCACCGGTGCTTGTGCGCGACGTCCGCCGCCCACGCGATGCCGGTCCCCCGCTCGAACCAGCCCTTCCTGTCCTTGTGCCGCCAGCTCTCCAGCCACCACAGCCCGAGGCCGATCCGCAGCACGGCCAGCCACTCCGCCCCGCCGAGCCAGATCGTGTCCATGGAGCAACCTCCCGCGGAAAGCCGTGGATGCGGCCGGCCGAAGCCCGATCCGACCACCTCATCTGACGGTACGTCAGTTTCGGTGTTCCGGGTGCGCGCGCGCAAGGGACGTGACGTGGACACCGGTGCGGGCGGGGCGAGTTCGGCCGCGCGGTTCGCCGTCCGCGCGCAGCCGCACGCGCGGCGGATCCGCCCGCCGGCGAAGGCGCACCGGCCGCGACCCCCGTCGCCCGCACCCGGCCCGCGGCCCCCCGCCCCCACCTGCCACGATCACCGCCTCGCGCCCTCTCCCGCCCCGATGAGGTGACCTACGCCACCGGCCGCACCCCCTCCTCCACCAGCCGTGATCAGTTCGCAACCGATTCCGGTCTTGACCGAGACCTATCAACCGAAGTCGTGATTACGCTCGCGCACATGGCCGACTCGACTGCTTCCACGACATCCCGCCCGGTGCCGTCCCACGAGGACCGCCCCGTGTACGTGATCGGGGGCGGCCCCGGCGGACTCGCCGCGGCCCACGCGCTGCGCGCCCGGGGTGTACGGGCCGTCGTGCTGGAGAAGTCGGACCAGGTCGGCGCGTCCTGGCGACGGCACTACGACCGGCTCCACCTGCACACCACCCGGCGGCTCTCGGCGCTTCCGGGGCTCCCGATGCCGCGCAGGTTCGGACGCTGGGTGTCGCGCGACAACGTGGTCCGCTACCTGGAGAAGTACGCCGAGCACCACCAGCTGGAGATCGTCACCGGCGTCGAGGTCTCACGCGTCGAGCCCGCCCCGGGCGGCGACGGCTGGCTGCTGCACGCCACCGGCGGCCGGGAGCTGACCGGCAGCGCCGTGGTCGTCGCCACCGGCTACAACCACACCCCGCGCATCCCCGACTGGCCCGGCCGCGACACGTACACCGGTGAGCTGCTGCACGCCGGCGAGTACCGCAACCCCGCGCCGCACGCCGGCCGCGACGTCCTCGTCGTCGGCGCCGGCAACACGGGCGCCGAGATCGCCGTGGACCTGGTCGAGGGCGGGGCCGAGCGCGTACGGCTCTCGGTGCGCACCGCGCCGCACATCGTCCGGCGCTCCACGGCCGGCTGGGCGGCGCAGTTCACGGGGATCGCCGTACGACGTCTCCCGGTGCGTCTGGTGGACGCGCTCGCCGGTCCGATGGCGAAGCTGAGCGTTCCCGACCTGGCCGCGCAGGGCCTGCCCCGGCCGGACATCGGGCTCTACTCCCGGGTCAACGAGGGATCGATCCCGGTGCAGGACGTCGGCCTCATCGACGCCGTCCGCAAGGGGAAGGTCGAGGTCGTGGCCGCGGTGGAGGGGTTCGAGGACGGCAAGGTGGTCCTCGCGGACGGCGACCGGATCGGCCCGGACACCGTGATCGCCGCGACCGGATACGACCGCGCCCTGGAGGGCCTCGTCGGGCACCTCGGTGTGCTCGACGGCCGTGGCCGTCCGGCCGTGCACGGCGCGCGCACCCCGAAGAGCGCGCCCGGCCTGTACTTCACCGGGTTCACCAACCCGATCAGCGGCATGTTCCGCGAACTCGCCCTGGACGCCGAGAAGATCGCGAAGGCGGTCGCCCGGCACACCTCCGGACGCCGGAAGACCGCCGCCGACGCCGGCTGAGCCGCCCACCCCTCCACCCGGACCCCGGCGTGCGGCGCACCGCCCCGCACGCCCCGAGTGCCGCCGCGCGGCGGCGTGGGCCGCGCCGGGCGGATCCGCGCCGCCAACTCCCCCGGTGCTCCAGCGGTGGGACGACGCGGCCACCTCCCGCGGCGGTCCGGTCGCCTACGCCCCGCCGGGCGTCCTCACCGGATACGGCCCGGCCCTGCGCAGGCCCCGCGGCGGCATCCACCGGGCGGGTACCGGGACCTCCACCTCCTGGGACGGCTGCGTGGACGGCGCCGTCCGCTCCGGCGAACGCGTCGCGAAGGGGATCCTGGCCGCCCTGTGACGGCCCACGGCCCACGGCCCCCGCCTGACATCGGCAGGCGGGGCGCCACCGCCGCGCGGGGCCGGTCAGGAGGCCGCCGTCAGCTCCGCCAGCTTCTGGAACTCGCCGAGGTCGTAGTTGGCGAGCGTCGAGTCAAGGTTGGTGAGCGCGCCGAGCCTCTCGACGAAGCCCTTCGGGTCGTACTCGATCTGCACGGTGACGCGGCTGGTCGTGTCGCTCAGCCGGTGGAAGGTGACCACTCCGGCGTGTTCGACGCCCTCCACGGTGTGCCAGGCGATGCGGTCCTCCGGGACCACCTCGGTGAGTTCCGCGACGAAGTTCTTGTCGGCGCCCGGCAGTTGGAGCTGCCAGGCGAATTGCTGTCCGTCGAGCCTGTCGACCCGGCGCACGTGACTCAGGAAGGCCGGCCACCGGGTGACGTCGCTCCACAGTGCCCATGAGACGGAGACGGGGGCCTGGACATCGACGGTTTCGACCAGAGAGGCGGACAAGGCGACTCCTCACAGATTCCGGGCTCCGGGCGGAGCGTTCCGGCGGTTTCGGGTACCCGCGCCGGGACCACGCATGCGGGCGCGACGGTGGAGAGACCGGTGGCGACCGAGCCACCCGGGCCCGCGCAGCCCCGGTGCCCGTGCGCGGGCCGGGCGGCGGGCGGGTCGTCCGAACGGGCGAATCACGGGCTCGTGGCCAATCCGCCGCGCGTGCCGTACCGGAGTCATCGACGAGGGCCCGTCGAAGGTGGGGCCCGTCGGCCGTGCCCAGACTTCGCACGCCGCACGTTGGCATCTCCGGTGAAGGCCCGAGATCTCCAGTCCACCGCCGCTGACGGGGTGGCGCGGACTGGACGGTCCCCGTGGCCCGGTCGAGGCGGCGCAGTACGTCGCCTCGGCCGAGGCCGCGTTCACGGGGACTCGTGCGGGTGGCGGATTCGGCACCGCCACCCGCAACGACCCCGCCGCGATCCGACCGGCGGAAGGACTCCGCCGCGTCAGGGGGGCCGACGCACGCCCGCGGAGGCGGACTCCTCACGGCAACCGATCCGTCCCGTAAGCCCATGGCCCATCGATGGCAACAGGGTCGCGCCTCCCCGTACGGCCTAAGGGGCTCCACCGTGTCGGTGTCGGAATCCCGGGCGGTTCCCGGTCCGCCGACCCCCCTCCCACCTGTGAATTCTCCGTGAGGGTGGGCCAGGTGACGCGGCCTCGGGGGAACCGGTGCGAACCTCCGGGGTGCTCGGCGTGCTTTCCTGCGGCTTGCGCAGCGATGCGTGGTGGTGTGTCCCTGGCCGGCAGTCCCCGTTGCCTTTCCTGCCGTCCTGGACAGTGCGAGTTCTCTCGCCGCGGTGCCGACCGTCAGTGCCACCTCACCCATGCCCCCTGTTCCGCCGCACGGCGCGAGGCGGGGGCCTGTGTCCGGAAGGAACTCTGTGAAGGCAACGACCACCGGGCCGCGTTCGCGACGCGTCCTGGACCACTCCCTGCTCGTGCTCGGCACCGGCGCCCTGGCGTGCGCGGTGAGCGTCCTGAGCCTGGCGCCCGGCGTCAGCGAGGCGTCCAGCCACCGCGAGGCGCCGCTCATCGCCGGTGACCCGCGGGCGGACAACACCGACGTCTACGCGTTCACCAGCCGCGACAAGTCCGACAGCGTCACCTTCGTCGCGAACTGGATCCCGTTCGAGGAGCCCAACGGCGGCCCGAACTTCTACGCCTTCGCGGACGACGCCCGCTACAACATCAAGATCGACAACGACGGTGACGGCAAGGCCGACCTCACCTACACCTGGCACTTCCGCAACCAGGTCCGGGACGCCGCCAACCAGTTCCTCTACAACACCGGCCAGGTCACCTCGCTCACCGACCCGGACCTGAACTTCCGTCAGGTCTACGACCTGGTCGTCACCAAGAACGGCCGGAGCAGGACCATCAAGGCCAACGTGCCGGTGGCGCCGTCGCGGGTGGGTCCGGCTTCCATGCCGAACTACGGCGCGCTGCGGAACCAGGCTGTGAGCCCGCTCGCCGGCGGCGGCAAGACGTTCGCCGGCCAGGCCGACGACCCGTTCTTCGCCGACCTCCGCGTCTTCGACCTGCTCTACGGCGGCAACCTGTCCGAGCGGGGCCAGGACACCCTGGCCGGGTACAACGTGAACTCCGTCGCGCTGCAGATCCCCAAGAAGCAGCTCGCCCTCAGGGGCAACAGCTCCCGCAACCCGGTCATCGGCGTCTGGTCCACGACCGACCGCAAGGGCGTGCAGATCTCCGACTCCCGCACCCGGCACGACACGTGGCGCCAGGTGTCCCGGCTGGGCAACCCGCTGGTCAACGAGGTCGTCGTCCCGCTGAAGTACAAGGACGCCTTCAACACCCTCAACCCGGACCAGGACCGCACCGTGAAACCGGTCGTGGACAAGGTCTACGACCCGATCCTGCCCAAGCTGATCCAGAAGGTCTACGGGATCCCGGCGCCCGCCACGCCTCGCAACGACCTCGCCGACATCTACCTGACCGGCATCTGCAAGGCGTGCGGCCCCATCAAGGCCGACCTCAACGCGCACCGGCTGAACAAGGACGCGAGCCCGCGGCGGATCGTGCCCGCCGAGGAACTGCGCCTGAACATGGGCGTGCCCGCCACCGCGAACCCCCAGCGGTACGGGGTGCTCGCGGGTGACCTGGCCGGCTTCCCCAACGGCCGTCGTCTCACCGACGACGTCATCGACATCTCGCTGCAGGCCGTCGAGGGCGCGGCCCAGACCGGGACGCTCGTCCCCGCGCTGGCCGACGGCGACAAGGTCGACGCCAACGAGGTGCCGTTCGGCACGTCGTTCCCCTACCTGGCGCTCCCGCACACCAAGTCCGTGAACAGCGGCCCCGGTGGCAGCGAGACGCGCCAGTCGTCGCTGAAGACCCCCAGCGCGGCCGGTGCCGGCGTTCTGGGCTCCCTGATGCTGGGCGTCGGCGGCTGGCGACTGCGTCGCCGGAACAAGACCAGCTGACGCCTCCCGTCACGAGGCATCTCGCCGGTGCCCGTCCCGCCACGCGGGCCGGGCACCGGCTCATCAGCAGGGAGCCCTCATGCACGACCACACCTCCACACCCGGCCCGACGCGGTCCGGCAGCCGGGTCCGCAGCGCCGTCGTCGCGCTGACGCTCGGCGCGGCCCTGTTCACCGCCGGAGCCATCGGTCTGGCGCCGGACGGAAACACCACGGCGCGGTCCGGCCCGCGCACCGCACCGGCCAGGGGCTCACTCGGCGCCCTCCAGGCCCGGGTACGCAAGACGCCGAAGGACGCGGGCGCGTGGGCGGCCCTCGGCATGTCCTACGTCCAGCAGGCCCGCACCACCGCCGACCCGGCGACCTACGATCGCGCCGAGAAGGCACTGCGCCGCTCGCTGGCCGAGCAACGCGACGACAACACCAACGCGCAGATCGGCATGGGCGCCCTCGCGGCGGCCCGCCACGACTTCCCCACCGCGCTCGCCTGGGCCCGGCGGGCCACCGCGACGGACCCGTACAGCTCCGTCGCCTACGGGGTGCTCGCCGACGCCTACACCCAACTCGGCCAGTACCCCGCCTCCTACCGGGCCGTCCAGCGCATGAACGACCTGCGTCCCGACGCGCCCGCCCTCGCCCGCGCCTCGTACACCTTCGAGCTGCGCGGCAGGACCGACCAGGCCGTCACCCTCATGCGGCGGTCGCTGGACGCCGCCTCGACCACCGGTGAACGCTCCTTCGCCCACACCGTCCTGTCCACCCTGGCCCTGCAGACCGGCGACACCCGCCGGGCGTTGCGGGAGGCCGAGACCGGACTGCGGAACGCGCCGGGCGACTCGGCCCTCCTCGAAGCCCGCGCGCGTGCCCGGGCAGCGCTGGGACGGACGCGGCAGGCCGTCGGCGACTATCAGGCCGCGATCGCCGTCGCACCGCTCCCGCACTACCTCCTCGGACTCGGCGAACTCCAGCAGTCGCTGGGGCACCGGGAACAGGCCGAGGCCCAGTACGCCGTCCTGCGCGGGCAGGAGACCATCCGCCGGACCGGCCGCACCCCCGCCGACACGGACGCGATCCTCTTCGAAGCCGACCACGGAAGTCCCGCACGCGCGGTCACGATGGCCCAGGAAGCCCTGAGAGCAAGGCCGTTCATCGCGGTGCACGACGCCTGCGCCTGGGCCCTGCACCGGGCCGGCCGTGACGGGGAAGCGCTCCGACAGGCCGATCAGGCTCTCGCCCTCGGCACCCGCAGCGCGCTCTTCCGGTATCACCGCGCGGTCATCCGGCACGCCCTCGGCGACGACACCGCGGCACGCTCGGACCTCGAGGCGGCGCTGCGCACCGAGCCGCACTTCCACCCTCTGCACGCGGCCACGGCACGTGCCCTGCTCCAGCGGATCGACGAGACTCCATGACCCACACCGTGCGGCGCGCCGCGCTCACAGCAGCCTTTGTCGCCCTGGCCGGCGCGGTCGGCCTCCCTTCGGCCGGCGCCGCGCCGGCCCACCCCCTGGGCAACTTCACCGTCAACTACCACACGGGACTCAGCCTTCGTCCCGACCGTCTCGACGCCGAGGTGGTCGTCGACCGCGCGGAGATCTCGACGCTCCAGGAACGCGCCGAGGTCGACGCCGACCACGACGGCACCGTCTCCCCCGGCGAGAGGCGCACGTACGCCGGGGCGTCCTGCGCCTCGCTCGGCCGGCAACTTCACACGTCCGTGGCGGGAACCCCCGTCCTCTGGTCGACCGTCTCGGCCGGGATGACGTACGAACCCGGCCAGGCCGGCCTCAGGACCAGCCGCCTCACCTGCGCCTTCACCGCGGCCGCCGACCTCTCCCGCCCCACCGACGTCGACGTCCGCACCGCCTACGACACCCAGCGCATCGGCTGGCGCGAGATGACCGTCCAGGGCCACGGCGTCCGGACCACCGGCACCGGCCTGCCCGCCGTCTCCCCCACCGACGAACTGCGCCACTACCCCCGCGACCCTGCGGCCGGTCCGCTCGACCAGCGCACCGCCCGGATGCACACCACGCCCGGCGCCGGCCCCGCGGCGGCCCCCGGCCGCACCGTCCTGCCGGGAACCGGCTGGCTCAGTCGGGCTCTCGGGGCGACGTCGGCCGTCTTCGACTCACTGGTCGGCAGCCGTGAACTCACCGTCCCCATCGGGCTGCTGGCGCTTCTGCTGGCCTTCGTCCTCGGCGCCTCGCACGCCGTCCTCCCGGGCCACGGCAAGACGATCATGGCGTCGTACCTCGCCGGCCGTCGCGGAACCCGACGGGACGCGATCACCGTAGGCGCCACCGTCACGCTGACCCACACCGCGGGCGTGCTCGTCCTGGGCCTCGCCCTCCCGGCCGCCACGCATCTGGCCGGCGAGACCGTCCTGAACATGCTCGGAGCGGCAAGCGGCCTGATCGTCACCGGCATCGGACTCTGGCTCCTCACCTCCGCCCTCCGCGACAAGCCCCCTCACGGTCACCACCACCATCACGGCGCGGCCCACGGCCATCACCACCACGGCGACGCGAACAGCGGTCACCACCCCGGCCGTAGCCGTCACGGTCACGACGGTCACGAGTCCGACGGCCACGACCACGGCGCCACCGGTCACACCCCCAGCCCCGGAACACAGCTCCCGCAGATCCCCCAGCGCCGTGCACCGCAGCCGACGGGCGCGGGCGTGGCCACACTCGTGGAACCGGCGGACAGCCCGTCCACCGACACGGCCCACCACTCCACCGCACCACCGCATCGCACCGGCCGGGGCGGCCTCATCGGGATGGGCATCGCGGGCGGCCTCGTCCCCAGCCCGTCCGCACTCGTCGTCCTCCTCGGCGCCGTAGCCCTCGGCCGTACCGCCTTCGGCGTGCTCCTGGTCTTCGCCTACGGCCTCGGCATGGCCGCGACGCTCACCCTCGTCGGCCTTCTCCTCGTGCGCCTGCGCGAACGTCTGGAAAGCCGCATGAAGTCCCCGTCCGAGAGCCGCCACCGCGCCGTTCGCGCACTCACCCGCCTCGGCCCCACGGCGACCGCCCTCCTGGTCGTGATCGTCGGCCTCGGCCTCACCCTGCGCGCGGTGTCGGCCTGAACCCGCGGCGACCGCGGGAGCCGATCGTGGTCGTGCGTCCCATCCCGTTCACGAGGAGACCTATGGATGCGTGGCAGTCGTACGTGGACAGGGACATCCTGGGAGCCGGTCTGACGCAGGGCGCCATCCTCGGGACGGACCGCGCCGCGTGGTCGACCTGGGCCGCCTCGCCGGGTTTCACGGTCTCGGACGCCGAGCGGGAGACCCTGCTCAACGGCTTCGAGGACCCGGCGGCCGCCTTCACCTCGGGAATCGGCGTCAACGGCGGGACGCACCTGACGATCAAGGCGGACGCCCGGTCCCTGCACGGCAGGAAGGGCCCTGACGGCGTGGTCGCGGCCAGGACGGGCGGGGCGATCGTCGTCGGCGTCTACACGAACACCATCACCCCCGGGGCGGCCACGAGCGCCGTGGAAAGGCTCGCCGACCACCTGGCGGAACACCACGACCGACCTCACCCGACCGACGAGGACCCGTGCGGAAACCGCGCGCCGGGAACCCACCCCTGATCCGCGCTCCGAGCCTTTGCCTGCACAACTATTCCTGACACGGCGTCAGTTACGTAATCTGACAGTGCGTCAGTTATCAGTTGGCTGTCACACAGGAGCGGGCGGACCGATGCTTGGATCAACCCACGGCACCCTCACCACCGACTCCCGCCGGGCCCGGGTCATCGCCTGCGGCGAGCAACCGTCGCCGGTCGTGCACGGCCGGCCGGCCGAGGTCGACGACCTGGACGTCAGCGGGCGCCCGCTGTACGCCGACGCACCCGACCTGGACCGGTTCTTCCGGCCCGAGTCGGTGGCCGTGATCGGCGCCTCCGACACGGAGGGCCGGCCGAACACGGGGATCACCCGGCAGCTGATCGGCTGGGCCGAGCGGGTCGGCGCCCGGCTGCACCCCGTGCACCCCACCCGCGGGTCCGTCTTCGGCCTGCCCTGCCTCCCCTCCGTCGCGGACCTGCCCGAGCAGGTCGACCTGGCGGTACTGCTGGTGGCCGACCCCCTCCCGGTGATCGAGGAACTCGCCGAGGCGAAGGTACGGTTCGCGGTCGCCTTCGCCTCCGGGTTCGCCGAGACCGGGGACGAGGGCGCCGCCGCGCAGACCCGGCTCGCCGCCGCCGTGCGCCGCTCCGGGCTGCGGCTGCTCGGGCCGAACACCAACCTGAACGCCTTCGAGCACTTCCGCGACGACCTGGAGGGCCCCGCGGTCGCCCTGATCACCCAGTCCGGCCACCAGGGGCGCCCGGTGTTCGCGATGCAGCAGCTCGGCGTCCGTCTCTCGCACTGGGCGCCCACCGGCAACGAGGCCGACCTGGAGACCGCCGACTTCATCTCCTACTTCGCCGAACGGCCCGAGGTCGGTGCCATCGCCTGCTACGTCGAGGGCCTCAAGGACGGCCGTTCCTTTCTGCTCGCCGCCGACCGTGCCGCCCGGCGCAAGGTGCCCGTCGTCGCGGTCAAGGTCGGCCGCACCGAGACCGGCTCCCGCACCGCCGCCTCGCACACCGGCAAACTGACCGGCGCCGACGCGGTGGTGGACGCGGCGATGCGGCAGTACGGCGTGATCCGCGTCGACGGACTCGACGAACTCCAGGACACCGCCGCCCTGCTGGCCCGCGCCCGGGCTCCGCGGGCCGACGGGGTGGTGGTCTATTCGATCTCGGGCGGCACGGGCGCGCACTTCGCGGACCTGGCCAGCGCGGCGGGCCTCGACCTGCCCGTGCTGTCCGACGCCAAGCAGGCCGAACTGCACACGTGGATACCGGACTACCTGAACGTCGCGAACCCGGTCGACAACGGCGGCCACCCCGTCGGCGACTGGCGCGGCCGGAAGATCATCGACGCGCTCCTGGCCGACCCGGCCGTCGGCGTGCTGATCTGCCCCATCACTGGACCCTTCCCGCCGATGAGCGACAAGCTGGCGCAGGACCTGGTGGACGCGGCGGAGCAGACGGACAAGCTGGTGTGCGTGGTGTGGGGGTCGCCGGTCGGCACCGAGGACGCCTACCGCACGACGCTGCTCGGCTCGTCCCGGGTCGCGACCTTCCGCACCTTCGCCAACTGCATCACCGCCGTCCGCGCCCACCTGGACCACGCGCGGTTCACCGCCGCGTACCGCTCGCCCTTCGACGAGGCCCCGCGCACCCCCTCGCCGTCCTTCCGCAAGGCGCAGGCCCTGATGCGCCCGGGTCACCAGCTGAGCGAACACGCGGCCAAGCAGCTGCTGCGCGCGTACGGGATCCGGGTGCCGCGCGAGCAGTTGGTGACCAGCGCGGCGGCGGCGGTGCGCGCGGCGAGCCAGGTCGGCTACCCGGTGGTCATGAAGGCGTCCGGCGCGCAGCTCGCCCACAAGACCGAACTCGGCCTCGTGAAGATCGGGCTGACCTCCGCCAGCCAGGTGCGTGACACCTACCGCGAGCTGACCGACATCGCCCGCTACGAGGGGCTGCCGCTGGACGGTGTCCTCGTGTGCCAGATGGTCGAGCGGGGCGTCGAGATGGTCGTCGGGGTGACGCACGACCAGCTCTTCGGGCCGACCGTGACCGTCGGGCTCGGCGGGGTGCTCGTCGAGGTGCTGCGGGACGCCGCCGTACGCGTGCCGCCCTTCGGTGACGACCAGGCGCGGGCCATGCTGTCGGAGCTGCGCGGCCGGGCCCTGCTCGACGGGGTGCGCGGAGCCCCGCCGGCGGACGTGGACGCGCTGGTCGAGGTCGTCGTCCGGGTACAGCGGATGGCGCTCGAACTCGGCGACGAGATCTCCGAGCTGGACATCAACCCGCTGATGGTGCTGCCCCGCGGACAGGGGGCGGTGGCCCTGGACGCCCTGGTGGTGTGCCGCTGAACGCCACCGGAGCCCCGGCCGACCGCGTGAACACCCCCGTACGAAACGGAGCAGCCCCGTGACCGACTCCCGTACGCCCGAACCCCCCGCGTCCGACTCCCTCACGCCCGTCTCCCCCCGTGCGTCCGGCGCCGCGCCCCGTGTCTCCACGGAGTCCGCAGGCACCACCGAACCGGCCGATTCCCCCGAACCAGCCGAAAAGCCCCTCGACTCAGTGATACGGCACACCACTGACAACGCCGTCTCGTGGATCACCCTGGACCGGCCCGAGGCGATGAACGCGCTCACCTGGGACCAGCGGGAGCGGGTGATCGCGCTGCTCGCGGACGCGTCCGCCGACCCGGGGGTGCGGGCGGTGGTGATCACGGCGACCGGCCGCGGGTTCTGCGCGGGCGCCGACCTGCGGGGAGGTCCGCCGTCGGGGGCCCGGGTCGCCGGCGACGTCGCCCGGACCATCCGGCTGGGCGCGCAGCGGCTGATCGGCGCCGTCCTCGACTGCGAGAAGCCGGTGATCGCGGCGGTCAACGGCACGGCGGCCGGGATCGGCGCGCACCTCGCCTTCGCGTGCGACCTCGTCCTGGCGGCCGAACCGGCCCGGTTCATCGAGGTGTTCGTGCGCCGCGGCCTCGTACCGGACGGCGGCGGGGCCTACCTACTGCCGCGGCTGATCGGTCCGCAGCGGGCCAAGGAGCTGATGTTCTTCGGCGACGCGCTGAGCGCCACGGACGCGGAGCGGATCGGTCTGGTCAACAGGGTTCTACCGGCGCAGGAGTTGGAGAAGACCGCACGCGCGTGGGCCGAGCGGCTCGCCACCGGGCCGACCCGTGCCCTGGCGCTGACGAAGCAGCTCGTCAACTCCTCACTCGACACCGACCGCACCGCGGCCCTCGCCGCCGAGGCCGCGGCCCAGGAGATCAACATGACGACGGCGGACGCCACCGAGGGCGTCGCGAGCTTCGTGGAACGGCGGACCCCGCGCTACGAGGGCCGCTGACCGGACCCGCCCCGGCCGCGCGCACGCCGGTCCGGTCCCGCACAGTCCGGTCCCGTCAGTCCCGTCAGTCCCGTCAGTCCCGTCAGTCCCGTCAGTCCCGTCAGTCCCGTCAGTCCCGTCGCAGGATGCGCAGGTCGCCCGAGTCGGGGTCGCCGAAGAGGACGAAGAGTTCGGGGCGGGCGGCGGTGCCGCCGATCGTCCAGTACGTGTCGTGGCCGCAGTCGGCGACGCGGACGACGACTCCGTCCCGCTGTCGGGAGGTGCCCCCGTCGGCGTACGGGTCGTAGCGGCCCCCGGTGTCGAGGAACCAGCGGCCGGTACCGTCGCAGCGCGTGAACTCCCGCGTGGTGACGTCCTCGAACTCGGGTTGGGCGGGCACCCGGGTGAGCCGGGCCCGGCCGCCGGGACCCAGCCGCAGCACGGCCCCGTGGTCGCCGCGCCAGACACCGGCGAGCCGGTCGGCGCCGAGCTTCGGGGGCTCGTACTCCCGGATGAGTCCCGTGGCCAGGCCCACCGCGCCCGCACCGGCGATCAGGACGCACGCCCCGAGGGCCGCGAGCGCGGCGCGGAGCCAGACGCGTCGGCCGCTCGGCGGGCGTCCGGTGCGCCGCTCGCGTCGCCGCACGTGGGCGACGGCCAGGGAGGGCAGGACCCCGGACCCGGCGATCAGCAGCGCCGGGGCGCCGGTGGCGGAAAGGCCGCCGAGCGCGACGGCGAGCACGGCCCAGAACGCGCCGAGCGAGAGGGCGGACGCCACGTGCCAGCCGGCCTCGGGGACGGAGGTGCGGCGGGCCGCGAACCGGGCGGCGGAGGCCGCCGGCATCGTGACGGCCGCGGCGTGCAGGGTGCCCAGGGCGGCGAGGAGCGCGGGGCCGAACACCAGCACGCACAGCAGGCCGACGGCGGCGAGAGCGCCGCCGGACCCGACGCCGTGGTCGTCGTCGTCGAACGTGCCGACCCAGGACACGGCGGTGACGGCCGCGGCCTGCGCCGCGCAGACCGCCGCCGCGAGGTTCACCTCGGCGCCGTCCCATCGCGGCCGGGAACGCGCGGGCGCCCCGGACTCTGCCCACCCCATGGGGCGAAAGATACGGGGCGGCGGGTGCGCGGCCGACGGGTGGGCCTCGCCCGGACGTCACCCCGTCCGCGCCGACCGGGCCGGCCCCGCGGCACCCCGTCACCGCGGCTCCGCACCCCTTCCAATCTGACGCACCGTCAGCTTCAATGGCTGGTGTGATGGGACACGCAGGGATGGCCGCCGCCGCCGTCCGCTACCTCAGGTCGGCCGGGGCCCCCACCGTCGCGGGGCCCGTCGAGGCGCTGCCGCGCCCGGTTCTGCGCGCGGTCGGCGACGACGAACGCGCGCCCGTCGACCCGGCGGAGTTCCGACGGGTCCTCGGGCACTTCGCGACCGGTGTCACGGTGGTGACGGCACCGGCCTCCGGCGACGGGGACCCGGCGGGCTTCGCCTGCCAGTCCTTCGCGTCCCTCTCCCTCGACCCGCCGCTGATCTGCTTCATGGTCGGCCGTACGTCGACGACCTGGCCGCGCATCGCCCGCGCCGGGGTCTTCTGCGTGAACGTCCTCGGGGCGCACCAGGGGGACCTGTGCCGGGGCTTCGCGGTGAGCGGCGCCGACAAGTTCGCCGGGGTCGAGCACGACGCCGCCCCCGCCTCCGGCTCCCCGCGCCTCGCGGGCGCGGCGGCGTGGATCGACTGCACGGTCCACGCGGTGCACACCGGCGGGGACCATCTGATCGTGGTGGGCCGGGTGGACGCGCTCGGCACGGGCGGGGCCGGCGACGGCGTACCGCCCCTGCTGTTCCACAAGGGGCGGTTCCTGAGCTGACCCGAACCGCCCGGTCAGGCGGTCGCGGGCGCCACCCTCACCTTCCGCGCGGCGGCCGGGCGGTTGCGCCGGATCACCAGCGCCATCAGCGCCGCCACCGCGCACAGCGCGCCCGAGGCGTACCAGACCACGTCGTAGGAGCCGAAGCGGTCGCGGGCGACACCGCCGAGGAAGGCGACGAGAGCGGCGCCGACCTGGTGGGAGGCGAGGACCCAGCCGAAGACGATGGCGCTGTCCTCGCCGTACTGCTCGCGACACAGGGCCAGGGTGGGCGGGACGGTGGCGACCCAGTCGAGGCCGTAGAAGACGATGAAGAAGATCATCGGCGGGTGCACGCTCGGGGCGAGCAGCATCGGCAGGAAGAGCAACGAGACGCCGCGCAGGGCGTAGTACACGGCCAGCAGGCGGCGCGGCTCGAAGCGGTCGGTGAACCAGCCCGAGGCGATCGTGCCGACCACGTCGAAGACGCCGATGACCGCGAGGAGCGAGGCGGCGGCCGTGATGGGCATGCCGTGGTCGTGGGCGGCGGGCACGAAGTGCGTCTGGACGAGGCCGTTGGTCGAGGCGCCGCAGATCGCGAACGTGCCGGCGAGGAGCCAGAAGGGGCCGGTGCGGACGGCGGACGACAGCACGCCGATCGTGCGCCGGGCGGCTCCGCGCACCGGCTCGGGCTTCGGCACGAACTCCGTGGCGCCGTACGGCTTCTGGCCCACGTCGGCGGGGTGGTCGCGCAGCAGCAGCCAGACGAAGGGGACGACCGCGAGGGCGGCGAGGGCGACGGTGACCGCGGCCGGACGCCAGCTGTGCTCGGTGACGATCCAGGACAGCACCGGCAGGAAGATCAGCTGGCCGGAGGCCGAGGCCGCCGTGAGGATGCCCGTCACCAGGCCCTTGCGCTCGGTGAACCAGCGGTTGGTGACGGTCGCGGCGAAGGCGAGCGCCATCGAGCCGGAGCCGAGGCCCACCAGCAGGCCCCAGCAGAGCAGCAGTTGCCAGGCCGCCGTCATCCACACGGTGAGGCCGGAGCCGACGGCGATCACGGTCAGCGCGACGGCGACGACGCGGCGGATGCCGAAGCGGTCCATCAGGGCCGCGGCGAACGGCGCGGTGAGCCCGTAGAGCGCGAGGTTGATGGAGACGGCGAGTCCGATGGTGCCGCGCGACCACTGGAACTCGGCGTGCAGCGGGTCGATCAGCAGTCCCGGCAGCGACCGGAAGGCCGCCGCTCCGATGATCGTCACGAAGGTGACGGCGGCGACGAACCACGCGCGGTGGATGCGGTGCTCGGCGGCAGGGCGGACGGGCCGGGCGTCCTCCGCGACGGGTGCGGCTTCGCTTGTCTCTGTCACGTCCTCGAGCTTCGGGCAACGGAACGGGCCGGACCACTGGCCCGAAGGACAGCATTCGCTAGGATCGGGCCATGGCCCCTTCGGGAACGTTCCGCCCGCACCGTGTCGTCGTCCTCGCCCTCGACGGCCTGCTCCCCTTCGAGCTGGGCATCCCCCAGCGCATCTTCGGCAAGGCGCGGGACAGTGCCGGGACGTCGCTGTACGAGGTGGTCACCTGCTCGGCCCGGCCGCCGGGCCCGGTCACCACGGACGCCGACTTCGAGGTGCTGGTCGCCCACGGACCCGAGGCGCTCGCCACCGCCGACACGGTGGTCGTCCCGGCGTCGCACGAACTCGGCCCCGTCGAGCGGTACGGCGTCCTGACCCCCGAGCTGGCCGCCGCCCTCACCCACCTCCGCCCCGGCACCCGGCTGGTCTCCATCTGCACCGGCGGCTACGTGCTGGGCGCGGCCGGCCTTCTCGACGGCCGCCCGGCCACCACGCACTGGATGCACGCCGAGCACTTCCAGCGGCTCTTCCCGAAGATCCGCGTGGACGCGGACGTGCTGTTCATCGACGACGGGGACGTGCTGACCTCGGCCGGGGTCGCCGCCGGGATCGACCTGTGCCTGCACATCGTGCGCCGCGACCACGGCGCGGCCGTCGCCAACGACGTGGCCCGCCGCACCGTCGTCCCGCCGCACCGGGACGGCGGCCAGGCGCAGTTCGTCCAGCGGCCCGTCCCGGAGGCGCAGTCGGCCGGCACGACGACCGCGCGCGCCTGGGCGCTCGGCCGTCTCCACGAGCCGATCCAGCTCCGCGACATGGCCGAGCAGGAGTCCATGTCGGTGCGCACCTTCACCCGGCGGTTCCGCGAGGAGGTCGGCGTGAGCCCCGGACAGTGGCTGACCCGGCAGCGCGTCGAACACGCCCGGCACCTGCTGGAGTCAAGCGGTCTGTCCATCGACCAGGTGGCCCGCGACGCCGGGTTCGGCACGACCCAGTCGATGCGCCAGCACCTCCAGGCCACCCTCGGTGTCACCCCCACCGCCTACCGGCGCACGTTCCGGTCGGGCGCCGGGGTCGGGAGCGGGGACGGGGACGGGGACGGGGAGAGCGCCGCCGCGGCGGCCCGGGTGTGAGGCACGACCCGCGGCCGGGCGGGCGGCCCTGCGTCGCGCCCGCGCGGGTCCGAGGTCCGGACGCCCCCGGCGGGGCGCCGGTCAGAACGTGAGCACCGCCCGCGCCACCTTTCCGGCGTGCGCGTCCTCGGCGGCCCGCTCGAAGTCCTCGACCGGGTACGTCGCGGTGACCAGCTCGTCGAGCAACAGGTGTCCCGCGCGGTACAGGTCGGCGTACAGGGCGATGTCGCGCTGCGGGCGGGACGAGCCGTAGCGGCAGCCCAGGATGGACTTGTCCAGGTACATGGAGGAGACGAGGAAGGACGCCTCGGCGGTCGCCGGGGGCACTCCAAGGAGGACGGCCTGGCCGTGCCGGTCGAGCAGGTCGATCGCCTGCCGGATCAGCTCGACGCGTCCGACGCACTCGAAGGCGTGCTGGGCGCCGGTGGGCAGGATGTCCTTCACCCCGTCGGTGGAGGTCAGGAAGTCGGTGGCACCGAACCGGCGGGCCACCGCCTCCTTCTCCGGGTTGGAGTCGACGGCGACGATCCGCAGGGCGCCCGCGATCCGCGCGCCCTGGATGACGTTGAGGCCGATACCGCCGGTGCCGATGACGAGGACGGTGTCGCCGCGGTCGACCCGTGCCCGGTTGAGCACGGCCCCGACCCCGGTGAGGACCCCGCAGCCGATGAGCGCGGCCGACGTGAGCGGGATGCCCTCGGGAATCCGGACCGCCTGCACCGCCTTCACCACCGTCCGTTCGGCGAAGGAGGAGTTGGCGGCGAACTGGTACAGCGGCTGCCCGGCCCGGCTGAACGGCCGCTGCGGCATGCCGATCGCCTTGCGGCACATCGTGGGCCTGCCCCGGTCGCACTCGGCGCAGGCCCCGCAGTTGGCGAGCGTGGACAGCGCCACGTGGTCGCCGGGCCCGACATGGGTGACGCCCGCGCCGACGGCCTCCACCACGCCCGCGCCCTCGTGGCCGAGGACCACGGGGACGGGGAAGGGGATGGTGCCGTCCACCACGGACAGGTCGCTGTGACAGAGTCCCGCCGCGGAGACCGCCACCCGCACCTCCCCGGGCCCCGGGTCCCGCAGCTCCAGGTCGTCCACGACCTCGGTCCGCTTCCCGTCGAAGATCACGCCTCGCATCGCGCCAGCTCCCCTCTTCCCGGGCCGTCCCCGGGCTGTGCCGTTCCTGGGCCGTGCCGGGCACGCGGTGGCTAGCCCCTGGGTTCCTTCGGCAGGCCGAGCGCGCGCTCGGCGATGATCGTGCGCTGGATCTCGTCCGAGCCGCCGTAGATCGTGTCGGCCCGGCTGAACAGGAACAGGTGCTGCGCCGCGTCCAGTTCGTACGGTGCTTCCGGCGACCAGTCCGAGGGACCGACCGCCGCGCCCGGCCCCCGTACCCGCACGGCCAGTTCACCGAGCCGGCGGTGCCAGCCGGCCCACAGGAGCTTCGCCGCGCTGGGTGCCGCCCCGTCCGCCGGCTCACCCGAACCGCCAAGCGTACGCAGGGCGTTCCAGCGCATGGTGCGCAACTCGGACCACAGGCGCACGAGCTGGTCGCGTACGACGGGGTCCGTGGCGGCGCCGGTCGCGACGGCGGTCCGCAGGACGCTCCCCAACTCCTCGGCGAAGCCGATCTGCTGGGCGAGGGTGGAGACCCCGCGCTCGAATCCGAGCAGGCTCATGGCGACGCGCCAGCCGTTGCCGGCCCCGCCCACCACGTGCTCGGCGCGGGCGACGGCACCGTCGAAGAACACCTCGTTGAACTCGCTGGTGCCGGTCATCTGGCGGATCGGCCGGACCTCGACGCGGCCCGGCTGGTCCATGGGCAGGAGGAGGAAGGACAGGCCGTGGTGGCGGGTGGAGGCCTGTTCGGTCCGGGCGAGCACGAAGCACCAGTCGGCCTCGTGGGCGAGCGAGGTCCAGATCTTCTGCCCCGTGACGCGGTACACGCCCGAGGGCGCCCCCGTCTCCCGCACGGCGGACGGCGGCGCGGAGTCCGTGCCGGCGGCCGGAGACACGGAGCCGGCCTCGTCATCCGTTCCCCGCACGGCGGTTGTCCGGATCCCCGCCAGGTCGGAGCCCGCGCCGGGCTCGCTGTAGCCCTGGCACCACAGCTCCCGGCCCTGGGCGACCGGGGGCAGGAAGCGGCGCTTCTGTTCCGGTGTCCCGTGCGCCAGGAGGGTGGGGGCGAGGAGGTTCTCACCGATGTGTCCGGACCGCGGGGGTGCCTTCGAGCGGGCGTACTCCTCGGCCCACACGACCTGCCGGGTGAGACCGGCGCGCCGGTTCCCGTACCCGTCCTCCGCCCAGCCGAGCCCGATCCAGCCGGCCCGCCCGAGCTCCCGCTCCCACTCGCGGCGCCCCGGTGCCCCGGTCAGGTGCTCCGCGAGCCAGGCCCGCGTCTCGCGGCGGAACTCCTCGTCCTCGGGGCCGAATGCGAAATCCACGCGCTCTCCTCCCACCGGGCCGCGGCTGGTGTCCGCGGGCTCCCTCACGCGTTGGGTCGGCCCTTGTCGGCCGCCGCGCGCGCCATCGCCTCCACCTGTTCCAGCAGCGGCATCGGATCGACGCCGACGGTGCCGGGGAGGAAGTCGGCGATCCGCTCCGGGGTCCAGGCGCCCTCGGCGTATCCGGCGCGCAGTTCGCGGGGCTGGGCCCAGACGGCGATCTTGGGTCCGGCGATCGTGTAGACCTGCCCGGTGATGCGTTCCGCGCGGGCCCGCTCCGACAGCAGGTAGACCACGAGCGCGGCCACGTCCTCCGGCTCGCCGATCTCCTTCAGCTCCATGGGCACGTTCGCCGACATCCGCGTACGGGCCACCGGTGCGACCGCGTTGGCGGTGACCCCGTACTTGTGCAGCCCGAGGGCCGCGCTGCGCACCAGCGAGATGATGCCGCCCTTGGCCGCGCTGTAGTTGGCCTGGGCGACCGACCCCTGGTGGTTGCCGCTGGTGAACCCGATGAGCGTGCCGGACCCCTGTGTGCGCATCACCGCCGAGGCGGCCCGGAACAGGGTAAAGGTGCCTTTGAGGTGGGTGGCGACGACCGGGTCCCATTCCTGCTCCGACATGTTGAAGAGCATGCGTTCACGCAGGATGCCGGCCACGCAGACCACTCCGTCGATCCGCCCGTACGCGGCCAGCGCGGTGTCGACGACCCGTTGTCCGCCCGCCATCGTCGAGATGTCGTCGGCGACCGCGACCGCTTCGCCGCCCGCTGCCTCGATCTCCTTGACGACGGTTTCGGCGACCGAACTCGTGGGCTCCGCGCCCTCGACGGACACCCCGTAGTCGTTGACGACGACGCGTGCCCCCTCGCCGGCCGCGGCGAGGGCGACCGCCCGGCCTATCCCCCGCCCCGCGCCCGTGACGGCGACGACCTTGCCCGCCAAGAAGTTCCCCACGCCCGGCCCCTTCCCGCAGTTTCTGACGGTCCGTTAGATTTAACTCGGATTCTACGACCCGTCGGATACCTGGAGACAAGCCCCCGGGGAGCACTCATGTCACTGCCTGCCGAGTTCCACGAGATCGCCAAGCGCGTGAACAACTGGGGGCGCTGGGGGGCCGACGACGAGATCGGGACACTGAACCTGATCACCGACGAGGTGGTGCGCCGGGCGGCGGCGACCGTGCGCAGCGGACGCCGCGTGCCGCTCGCGCTGCCGCTCCAACAGGACGGCGTGCAGACCGGGATGATCCCGGGCCGGGTCAATCCGCTGCACGCGATGGTGCAGATCAACCAGGAGATCTTCGGGCACGGCACGGTGGCGTGCAGCGACGACGCGGTGACCATGGGCCTGCAGGCGGGCACCCACTGGGACGCGCTGACCCACGTGTCGCACTCGGGCAAGCTCTACAACGGCCGCCCGGCCGGGACGGTCACCCCGCACGGCGGCGCCGAGTTCAGCGGGATCGACAAGCCGCGGCACGTCGTCTCGCGCGGCGTCCTGCTCGACGTGGCGCGGGCGCGCGGCGTGGACCGGCTGCCCGGCGGACACGCGGTCACCCCGGAAGACCTGCAGGCCGCCGAGGAGTTGGCGGGCACGCGGGTGCGGGCGGGCGACATCGCGCTCGTACGGACCGGGCAGATCCAGGTGTATCTCGCGGGTGACAAGCACGGGTACGGGTATCCCTCGCCGGGCCTGTCGGTGCGCACCCCGGAGTGGTTCCACGCGCGCGACGTGGCGGCGGTCGCCAACGACACGCTCACCTTCGAGATCTTTCCGCCCGAGATCGAGGACCTCTGGCTGCCCGTGCACGCGCTCGACCTGGTGGAGATGGGGATGCTGCAGGGCCAGAACTGGAATCTCGAAGAGTTGTCCACAGCCTGTGGACAAGAAAAGCGGTACGCCTTCCTGCTGTCGGCGATGCCGGAACCCTTCGTGGGCGGCACCGGCACCCCGGTGGCCCCGGTGGCCCTTCTGTAGACGGCACCGCTCACCCCTCCCCCGGCACCCGATTCCGGCACGAGGTCCGGCTGGCGGCGCGCTTCCCCCACTCTCGACTGCGCCCGTCCGCGGGGTCCCCACCCCGCTCCGGGCACGGCACGCGCGCCGCCATCCGCCTCCGGCGTACTCGCCCCGCTCCTCAGCCCCTTGAGAAGCCGACGCCGAATCGCGACCCGCACTCGCCGAGGACCCCCGTCACCGGAGCCCTCGCCGTCCCCTCGCGGCGAATCGCTGAACACAAGCGTGATCAAACGGACACGTCACGTCAACACCGGATCGACGATTTACCCCGTACATCCCTTATGAGCCAGCGCGCACGGAAGCACGGCCCGGCGCATTCGGCCGCCGCCGTGGCCGTGTACAGCGCTTTCGTGCATACATGCACGAAAGCGCGGGCGGGCAGGGCGAACTAGACCGCCTCGTACGCGAAGTCCTCGTAGGCCGGGTACGCGGATCCGGACGGGGCACCCGAGACACAGCGGTCCACCTCGCACCAGATGCGCTTGCCGGCGCCCTCGGGATTCCAGCCCCAGCGGTCCGCGAGGCCGTCGACGAGTTCCAGGCCGCGGCCGTTCGTCTCGTCGCCGTCGGCGTGCCGGGGGATCGGCGGCCGGGCGCAGGAGTCGGCGACCTCCAGGCGAACCGTGGCGGCCTCACCACCGCCCGGCAGGCACAGCCGCAGCACGGCCGGACAGCCGGTGTGCACCACGGCGTTGGTGACGAGCTCGGAGACGAGCAGGATCAGCGTCTCGGCGAGCGGCTCGTCGGCCTCTATCCCGGAACCCGCGAGCCGAGAACGGGCCCACCGTCGGGCCCGCCCCACCTCTGCGGGGTCGGGCCGGATCTCCAGCTGCACTTGAAGCACCTGCACCGCTCACACCATCCGAACCGGCGGACACATCGCCTCGCGCCTCACAAGGGCCACGATCGTAGCCATTTTCTGCATGGCCAGAACAAGGATCACGGAACGTGATTCCCTTGCGAGACAGCATGGTTGACGTACAGTCACCCCAACAAGCGCTTCGGGCATATTCCAGCGCGAAGGAGTACGCGTGCGGCATACTGTGCGACGCTCGCCACGGGGAGTCGAACAAGCAGGTACGGGGATTCGTCCTGCCTCGCGAGCGGCGCGCATCGCCGTCTCCGGCGCCGCCTCTGGGGCAACACCGGGCCGGCTCAGCCTCGGAACCACTCGCATCCCACACAAGGTACCGGAGCACGCCGCCGACTCCGGGCCGTGACGAGTCACGCGTAGGACACAACCCGATATCGACGCTCCGTGATTCCGGTGTGCCACGTTCCGCGACATCCCTCCGCGTCGTTTTCCCGGCGCCGCAGGACAGCGGCCCGTCAGACCGGTCCGGCGACCAGATCGTCCGCGAGTGTTTCCTCACTCTGTGTGCCCCCGCCCGCACGGTGGGTCCGGATCCATGCCCTCTTCAGGTGCAGATGGATGTCGGACTCCCAGGTGAAGCCCATGCCGCCGTGCACCTGGAGGCAGTCGCGGGCGCCGCGCACGGCGGCCTCGTCGGCGAGCAGCCGGGCGGCCGCGACGTCGGTGGGGTCGGCGGTGACGGCGGCGGCGTAGACGGCGGCGCGCGCCAGCTCGACCCGGACCAGCATCCCCGCGCAGAGATGCTGGACCGCCTGGAAGGACCCGATCGGCCGACCGAACTGTTCCCGGGTCCGGGCGTGTTGCACGGCCGTCTCGCAGGTCCGGGCGGCGCTGCCGAGTTGTTCGGCGGCGGTGAGCAGGGAGACGAGGAGGGTGTCCGCGAGGGGCCGGTCCGGGGAGGCGGGCAGCCGGTGCAGGGGGGTCAGCGGGTCCAGCGCGGCCAGGGGTTCGGCACCGGCGGTGTCCCCGCGGACGACGTCGGCCTCGTCCAGCCATTCGACGAGGCCGGGGCCGGCGGCCGTGACGACGGCCTCCCCGGTGGCCGCCCCGGGCACGACGCCCGCGGCGAGGTGGGTGGCGATCAGGGGGCCGGGCAGCAGGACGCGGCCCGCCTCCTCGAAGACCAGCACGGCCTCCGGGAGCCCCTGTCCGACGCCGCCGGCCGCCTCGGGCAGGCACAGGGCGAAGAACCCCGCCGTCCCGAGTTCGCGCCACAGCGCCCGGTCGAGGACGTCCTCGCCCGCCGTCTCGGCGCGGTCGGCCGCCGCGCGCAGCGCGTCCCGCCCGAACCGGCCCTCCAGGAGTTCCCGTACGCCCTGTCGCAAGGCCTTCTGGTCCGGGCCGAGTTGGAAGTCCATGGCCGGTTCACCTTCCCCGGGGCAGGCCGAGGATCCGCTCGGCCACGATGTTCCGCTGGATCTGCGAGGTACCGGCCGCGATGGTGTACGACAGGGACGACAGCCGGTCCAGGGTCCACTCACGGCCGGGGTCGAGGGACTCGGGGCCGAGCACCTCGGCGGCGGCGTCGTACAGCTCCTGGCGGGCGTGCGAGTAGCGGAGCTTGAAGACCGAGCCCCCGACGCCGGGCACTCCCCCGGTCCGCTGGGCCTCGCCGACGTTCCACTGGGTCAGCCGCCACAGGGCGCGGAACTCGGCGTTCAGCCGGCCCAGACGGCGGCGCAGCACGGCGTCGTCCCAGCGGCCGTTCTTCCGTGCCTCGCGCGCCACCTCGGCCAACACACGTCGGCAGGCGACGACTTCGCCGACGAAGGCGGTGCCACGTTCGTAGGACAGGGTCACCATGGTCACGCGCCAGCCGTCGTTCTCCGCGCCGACGCGGTGGGCGACCGGGACGCGCACCTCGTCGAGGAAGACCTCCGCGAACTCGGTGGAGCCGGCGAGGGTGCGCAGCGGGCGGACGGTGATGCCCGGCGCGTCCATGGGCATCGCGAGCCAGGTGATCCCGCGGTGGCGGGGGGCGTCGGGGTCGGTGCGCACCAGCAGTTCGCACCAGTCGGCGACCTCCGCGTGGGACGTCCAGATCTTCGACCCGCTCACCACGTAGTCGTCGCCGTCCCGCCACGCGCGCGTGCGCAGCGCCGCGAGGTCGGAGCCGGCGTCCGGCTCGCTGAAGCCCTGGCACCAGACCTCCTCGCCGCGCAGCACGGACGGCAGCCAGCGGGCCCGCTGTCCGGCGTTCCCCTCGGAGGCGATCGTCGGGCCGGCGTGCAGCAGCCCGACGAAGTTCGCCCCGACGTAGGGGGCGCCCGCCTTCTCCGTCTCCTCCAGGTAGATGAGGTGCTGGGTCGGGGTCGCGCCCTGCCCGCCGGCGTCGACGGGCCAGTGCAGGCCCGCGTACCCGGCGTCGTACAGCCTGCGCTGCCAGCCGAGGTCGTAGGCGCGGCGGGCGGGCCAGTCGGCGGGGGACGGTTTCGGCGGCAGGGCGGGGAGGACTCCGGCGAGCCAGTCGCGCAGGCGGGCGCGGAACTCCTCCTCCTCGGGCGTGTACGTCAGGTCCACTACAGGTCCAGGTCCAGCATGCGGATGGCGTTGCCGCGCATCAGCTTGTGGATCGTCTCGTCGTCGAGGCCCTTCACGTGGTCGAGGGCGACCTCCTTGGTGTGCGGGAAGGTCGAGTCGACGTGCGGGTAGTCGGTCTCGAAGGTGGCGTTGTCGCGGCCGACGACGTCCAGTGACGCGACACCGTGCTTGTCGCGGAAGAAGCAGCAGAAGATCTGGCGGTAGTAGTACGTCGACGGCGGCTCGGGGATCAGGTCCTTCACGCCGCCCCAGGCGCGGTGCTCGGACCAGACGTCGTCGGCGCGTTCCAGGGCGTAGGGGATCCAGCCCATCTGGCCTTCGGAGTAGGCGAGTTTGAGGCGCGGGAACTTCACCAGGACGCCGCTGAACAGGAAGTCCATCATCGAGGCCATGGCGTTGTTGAAGGACAGCGAGGCCTGAACGGCGGGTGGGGCGTCGGGAGAGGCGGCCGGCATCTGCGAGGACGAGCCGATGTGCATGTTCACGACCGTGCCGGTCTCCTGGCAGACCGCGAAGAACGGGTCCCAGTAGCCGGAGTGGATGGAGGGCAGGCCCAGGTAGGTGGGGATCTCGGAGAAGGTGACGGCCTTCACGCCGCGGGCCGCGTTGCGGCGGATCTCGGCGACCGCGAGGTCGATGTCCCACAGCGGGATGAGGCACAGCGGGATCAGCCGGCCGCCGCTGTCGCCGCACCACTCCTCGACCATCCAGTCGTTGTAGGCCCGCACACAGGCCAGGGCGACCTCCTTGTCGTGGGCCTCGGCGAAGGTCTGGCCGCAGAACCGCGGGAAGGTGGGGAAGCAGAGGCTGGCCTCGACGTGGTTGAGGTCCATGTCCCTGAGCCGTTCGGCGGGGTCCCAGCAGCCGGGCCGCATCTCGGCGCGGGTGATGCCCTCCAGCGTCATCTCGTCGCGGTCGAAGCCGACGGCGGCGATGTTGCGCTTGTACGGGAACTTGAGGTCCTCGTAGATCCACCAGTCCGTCGGTGGTCCTGCCGGGTCCATGGTGATCTGGTACTTGCCCGCGACGTACGCGAGTTCGCCGATGCCGGCGGTGAGCGGCCGCGGCCCGCGTTCCCGGTACTTCCGCGGCAGCCAGGTCTCGAAGAGGTGCGCGGGCTCGATCACGTGGTCGTCGACGCTGATGATGCGGGGCAGTTCGGTCATGGTCCCCTCCGCCTGGCGTACGGGTTCGTCCGCGGGTCTCCCCACCGACGTATCCGACGTATCTGATGGGTCGTCAGATCACTGTCCACAAGCAGGCTAGCCCCGCGCCTATGGACCGACAAGGCGGCGAGCCCTACGCTCTGCGCACGATCTGACTGACCGTCAGTTCCGGCCCGTGCGACACGGGTGCCGAGGCGAACGCCCCCGGGGGGTCGAAGTGAACGACACCGCACACGCGCTGAGTTCCGCCCGCACGCTGTGGGAACTGGTCGACCGGCGCGCCCAGCTCACCCCCGACCGGCCCGTCCTGCTCCAGGGCGACCGCTCGCTGACCTTCGGTGAGCTGCGCGAGCGCTCCGAGCGGGTGGCGGCCGGCCTGTACGAGCGGGGCGTGCGCCCCGGCACGGTCGTCGCCTGGCAGCTGCCCACCCGGATCGAGACCGCCCTGCTGTCCTTCGCGCTGGCCCGCGTCGGCGCGGTGCAGTCCCCCGTCATCCCCTTCTACCGGGACCGTGAAGTCGGCTTCGCCGTGCGGGAGTCGAAGGCCGAGTACTTCGCCGTGCCGGGCGAGTGGCGCGGCTTCGACCACACCGCGATGGCGCACCGGCTCGGCGCGCGGAACGTCTTCGAGGCGTACGACGACCTCCCGGACGGCGACCCCGCGGTGCTGCCCGCCCCGCCCTCGAACGGCACCACCGTCCGCTGGATCTACTGGACCTCGGGCACCACCTCCGACCCCAAGGGCGTGCTGCACACCGACCGTTCCCTGATCGCGGGCGGCTCCTGCCTCGCGCACGCCCTGCGCCTGTCCGCCGACGACGTGGGCTCGATGGCCTTCCCGTACGCGCACATCGCCGGCCCCGACTACACGGTGATGCTGCTGCTGTACGGCTTCCCGGCCGTGATGTTCGAGCACTTCGCGCTGCCCGCCGCCCTGGAGGAGTACCGCAGGCACGGCGTGACGGTGGCGGGCGGGTCGACCGCCTTCTACGCGATGTTCCTCGCCGAACAGCGCAAGCGGCCCGGCGAGCCGGTCCTGCCCGCCCTGCGGCTGCTCGCCGGCGGCGGAGCGCCGAAACCGCCCGAGGTCTACCACGCGGTCGTCCGGGAGATGGGCGTGCAGCTCACCCACGGGTACGGGATGACCGAGGTCCCGATGATCACGATGGGCGCGCCGGACGACACGGCGGAGAACCTCGCCACCACGGAGGGCCGGCCGCCGGACGGCATGGAGATCCGGATCGTGGACGCGGCGGGAGCGCCCCGGCCGGCCGGCGTCGACGGGGACGTGCGGCTGCGGGGCGAGGCCGTGTGCCGGGGTTATCTGGACCCGGCGCAGACGGCGGAGGCCTTCGACGAGGACGGGTTCCTGGTCACCGGGGACGTCGGGCATCTGACGCAGAGCGGGCATCTGGTGCTCACCGGGCGGGTGAAGGACATCATCATCCGCAAGGGCGAGAACATCTCCGCGAAGGAGATCGAGGACCTGCTGCACCGGCATCCGGCCGTCGGGGACGTCGCGGTGATCGGCCTGCCCGACGCCGACCGCGGGGAGCGGGTCTGCGCGGTGGTCGAACAGCCGCCGGGGTCGCCGGAGTTGACGCTGGGCGCCATGACCTCGTATCTGCGCGGTGAGGGCCTGTCCGTGCACAAGCTGCCGGAGCAGCTGGAGGTGGTCGACGCCCTTCCGCGCAACGAGACGCTGCGCAAGGTGCTCAAGTACCGGCTCAGGGAGCGGTTCTCGGCATGAGGAGGAAGGCCGGGACCCCGTCGTCCGGGCCGTCCTCCGCGGGCGGGTGCGGCGCCGCCGGTCGTGTCGCCGCGCGGGTGCCGTGGGCGCGGCGAGCTACTCGGGCACCGTGAAGTAGCCGGCGAAGGCGGCGACGACCTCCGTCTCGCCGATCCGTCCGTCGGTGTCGGCGTCGAGGGCGGCGGCCGCCGCGGCCGCGGCGTCCTCGTCCGCGCCGAGGGCGGTGAGGACGCGCCGGGTCTCGTCGACCGTGGCCGTGCCGTCCCCGTCGGTGTCCGCCACCGCGAGGGCCGCGTGCAGGAAGGGGCGGGCGATCTCGGCGAACCGCTCGGGGTTGTCCCGCAGCCGCTTCACCGCGCCGCTCACGAACTCCTCGCGGGTGATGCGCTGGTCACCGTCCCGGTCCGCTATGCCGGCCATGCCCTGCCAGAACGCCTCGGCGCCGATGTACAGGGCCTGGCCCTTGTCCGACCGGGCGGTCGTACCGAACTCGGAGAGCACGGCCTTGGCCGCGGCGTTGAAGTCCTCCCGGTCGATGTAGCCGTTGCCGTCCTGGTCGAATCCGGCGAACCGGGCGGCAATCCTGCGTTCGTACTCGCTGCTGACCATGGTGTGTTCGGACCGCCTCACTGCTCAGCCGGCCGTGGCCGGACTGCGGTTCATCTGGCACGGAGCGTACGACGCGCGGGCCGCGGCCGGAGCCGAAAACGACGGTTGCGCCAAGACCGCGGGAATTCCGGGACAACGATGTGGCAGTGCGTCGCACGGTGCGCCGGGGACGTCACGGGGGGCGAGACCCGGGAGGGCGGGGTGACGGACCGCACACGGACCGCGGTGATCAGGCCGACAGCGGCCGGGAGTCCTCGTCGAGAGCCTCTTCGACGTCCGGGTACACGTCGAAGAGACGGCGCACGCCGAGCGCCGCGAGCACACGGTTGACGTGGGAGCCCTCCACCGCGCCCTGGGCGGGCAGGATCAGCCGCAGCCGGCCCTGGCAGGAACGCATCAGGCGGCGGGTGGCGATCAGGACGCCGACGCCGCTGGAGTCGCAGAACAGGACCTCGGAGAGGTCCAGCACGATGCTGTGCCGCCCCTCCGCCACCACGTCGTGCACGCCCTGGCGCAGCGCGGGCGCCGTCACGAGGTCGAGCTCACCCGACACCCGTAGCACGGCCCACTCGCCCACGTCGCGGCTCACCGCGTCCAGGCCGTCCGCGCGGCCCGTACCCGCTCTGCCGCGCGCGCCGCCCTCGCTGTCGGTCACGTCGGTCACCTCGGTCACCTTGAGCGTCACCGCCACGCCTCTCGCTCGCCTCGTCCCGCAGAACCGGAAGCCGTTCGTACGCTTCCTTCCAGCGCGGCTGCCCAGCCGTCATGACGCGAAACACCGTTCCGCGGTTCCGTGAATCGGCCTTCCATGAAACACGGATCCCGCCCGGAAGAAACGCCGGTCTACGGTCGAAAATGCTCGACGAAGGACCTGTTTCGGTCGTGTACGGACTCATGTGGTCATGTCCGGGGGTGGAAGGGGCGCGCTTCTACCATCCGTGGCTGGTTCGGGGGCGCACATTGACGCAAAGGGGCGTGCGCTGTCGGACGTGCCGACTACATTCAGGACAGCAGGAGCGCACAGGCTGGACGGCGAACCGCATGGCTGCCCGGCGAATGGGGACACGTCGGTACACAGGCAGGACACAGGCAGGACACGGACAGGCGCCGGACACGACGGCGCACGACGAGGGGTCAGGGGGCCGCATGGCGACGCAGGACGCACCGCCCCGCTGGGACCGCAAGATGCAGCAGCGGCTCGCACGCGGGGAGGCGGCGGCGCTCGGCGAGTTCTACGACCGGTTCGCCTCGCTCGTGCACGGCCTCGCCCACCGCGTGCTGGGCGACGAGCGGGCCGCCGACGGCATCACCCGCGAGGTCTTCACCCACGTCTGGGAGAACCCCGACGCGTACGACCCCAAGCAGGGGCCACTGCGCTCCTGGGTGGCCGGTCTGACCCACCGGCTGGCCGTGCAGCGGCTGCGCGCCACCGAGACCGCGGCCCTCGCGCAGGGCGGCCACGGCACGGCCGAGGAGCTGGAGCGCAAGGTGCGCAGCGCCTCCATCGCGGCTCGCGCGGACTACATCGTGACCTCCATGCCGTCCCCGCTGCGGGCCGCGCTGGACCTCGCCTACTTCCAGCGCCGGGACTACCGCCAGGCGGCGGCCGACCTCGGCGTCACCGAGGACGAGGCCCGCCGCCGGCTCCGTCTGGGCCTCCAGCTCCTGTCCACCGCCCACGACGCGGGACCCACCGGCCCGCCGTCGCCGTACGGGGGTGCGCGGTGAGCGGAGAAGCGGACCGCTCCGGGCCGCCCGGCCACGGTGACGATCCCCACGACGGCCACGACGGCGACTGCCATGGCGGGGGACGCCACCGGGAGCACCGGGATCCGGAGAAGCCGGAGGAGTACCCGGAGGCGGGGATACCCCTGCCGCGTTCCTCCGTGGAGGACACCGGACTGCCGCTGCCCGAACCGGCCGCGGCGTCCCTCGCCGTGCCCGTCCCGGCGCCGCTCGTCCTCGAACACCACGTCCTGAAGTCACTGCTCGGCGCGTGGGCGCTCGCCGCCTGCTCGGCGGACGAGACGACCGCCGTCGAGGAACACCTCGGGGAGTGCGGCGCGTGCGCGGACGAGGCGCTGCGGCTGCGCGGGGCGGTCGGCCTGCTGCACCCGGCGGAGAGCCTCGACCTGGACCCGACGCTGCGCACCCGGGTCCTGGCGGGCTGCCTCGACCGGCGCCCGCCGCGCATCCCGGTCCCCGAGTGGGCCGCTCCCTACGACGCGGAGAGCGCGCGGCTCGACGCGCTGCTGCAGGACATCGGCGGTGCCGAGTGGCACGCCCCGGTGCGGCTGCGCTGGTTCGACGGCGACGCTCCCACCAGCCGCCGTACGACGGTGGCGGGTGTGATCGCCCACCTGTTGAGCGTCGACGGTCTCGTGGCCGTCGCGCTCGGCCTGGACGATCCGCTCGGCGACGCGGGCTCGCCGGGGCAGACCCCGCAGGGGCGCACCGAGACGTACTGGCGCGCCTCGCACTTCCCGCCCACCCGGTCCGTGCGCGGGCCCTGGCGGGCGCAGAGCCACCACATCGTGCGGACGGTGTCGTTCGTGGACGGCGGCGGCTCCTCCCGCTCGGGCGGGGACCGTTCCGGCGGTCTGACCGTGCCGTACGGCGGTTTCGACCTGCCGCTGAGCGACTCGATGCTGGACCGGGCCTTCGAGTGCTGGGTGCACGCCTGGGACATCGCGGAGGCGGTGGACTACCCGTACGAGCCGCCCGCCGGCCGGCATCTGCACCGGATGATCGACCTGGCCGCGCGGATGCTGCCCGGTTCGCTGGCCGAGCGGCGCAGGGCGGGGCTCTCGGCCCCGCCGGTGCGGCACCTGGTCGCCGCGGGCACCGGCGGACGCAGTCTGCGCCTGGAGATCGAGGGGTCCGGGGGCGGCGAGTGGCTGATCCCGCTGGACTCCCCGGGCGCCGTCGGGTCCGCCGCGCACGAGGTGGCCCATGTCGCGCTGGACGGCGTGGAGTTCTGCCGGCTCGCGGCGGGCCACGTCTCCCCGGAGGAGGCGGCCGCCGGACAGGACGGCGACCGCGAGGCCATCAGGGACGTCCTCTTCGCGGCGGCGTCACTGAGCCGGATGTGACCACGCCCGGACCGCCCGCGCCGCACCGGCCCGTACGCGCCTGAGTCCGCGGGCGGCTGGGGGCCGGTGTCCGTGGCCGGTTGTCCGTGACCGGTGGCCCCTGCGCCCGTGGTTCCGTGGGCCACCGCCCGCTGGGCCCGGGACGGCGTGGCCGCCCCGCCGCGCTACGCGAAGATGACCGTGCGGCGGCCGTTGAGCAGGATGCGGCGTTCCGCGTGCCACTTCACCGCGCGGGCGAGCGCCTGGCACTCGACGTCCCGGCCGATGGCGACGAGCTGGTCGGGGGTGACGTCGTGGCCGACGCGCTCGACCTCCTGCTCGATGATCGGGCCCTCGTCGAGGTCGGCGGTCACGTAGTGCGCGGTGGCGCCGATCAGCTTCACACCCCGGGCATGCGCCTGGTGGTAGGGCTTCGCGCCCTTGAAGCTCGGCAGGAACGAGTGGTGGATGTTGATGATGCGGCCGCTGAGCTGCTTGCAGAGGTCGTCCGAGAGGACCTGCATGTAGCGGGCGAGGACGACCAGTTCGACGCCCTGCTCGCGCACCAGCTCCAGCAGCTGCGCCTCGGCGTCCGCCTTGGTGTCCTTCGTCACCGCGATGTGGTGGAAGGGGACGTCGTAGGAGCCGACCAGTTCGGCGAAGTCCGTGTGGTTGGACACGACGGCCGCGATGTCGACGGGCAGGGCGCCGATCCGGGCGCGGAAGAGCAGGTCGTTCAGGCAGTGGCCGAACTTGCTGACCATGAGGACGATCCGCATCCGGTCCTCGGCCCGGTGGATCTGCCACTCCATGTGGAAGGCGTCGCCGATCGCCGCGAAGCTCGCCCGCAGCTTCTCCACCGTCACCGGGGACTCCGCGGAGAAGTGCACGCGCATGAAGAACAGGCCGGTGTCGTGGTCGCCGAACTGCTGACTGTCCTCGATGTTGCAGCCGGTCATGAACAGATAGCTCGACACGGCGTGCACGATGCCCTGCTTGTCGGGGCAGGACAGGGTCAGGACGTACTGCTCGGCGGCGGGCGCGCTCCCGCGGACGGACGGCTCATTCATGCGGGACAGGTTCCCATACCGGGCCCCCGCGGGGCACTGCCGTCCCGCGGGGCGGACGCCCCCGGCGCGACGGGAAGGCCACGACGGGAAGGCCACGGGCCTCCGGCCGGGACCGCTACGCGGAACGCGTCAGGATGCGCAGGACTTCCAGCGTGCGCGGCGGCACGTCGGGGTCCTCGGCGTCGCTGGTCGCGAGCCGGACGTGCGCGGCGCGCGCGGCGTGCACGGCGTCCGGCCACGCCTGGTGGTCGACGTAGGCGGAGACGGGGGCGTCGGGGCCGACCTGGTGCATGATCCGCAGGACGCGCAGGACGGCGGTGTCCACGAGGACCGCCTCCTCGGAGTCCCGGAAGATCGTGCCGACGTACTTCTCGGCGGACCAGTTGTCGAGCCAGGTGTCCTCGACCAGGCGGTACACGGCGTCGGTGACGTCCCCGTACCCGTCGACGCCGGCGAGCCAGACGTCGCGCTGGAAGGCGGGGTCGGAGAGCATGTGCAGCGCGGAACGCACATTGCTGCGCCAGCGCCACCACGGCATGTCGTTCAGTGGCATGCCGCCCATGGTGGATGAGTGACGGCCGCGACGGGAAGAGTTCTCCGAACCTTGCACGGTCACCGATCGTACGTTCCCTGTGAAAACCACCTCACCGGCCCCCTTCCTTCACCTCTGCGTCATCTCCTCTTGACCCCGAGTCACTCAGGGGTTCGCCGTGTGAGGGAATCGTGCATGTCCATGACCGGTAGGCGACGTACGCGCACCACCTCCCCCGTCCCGCGCCGTCGGCCCCTGAAGGCCGTGCTGCTGTCCGCGTGCGCGCTGGGGGCGTGTGCGTCGATCGCCGTCGGGTGCGGGGTCGTCCCCGGTGCCACGGGGGGCTCCGGGGACGGCACGATCAAGGTGATGACCTGGGCGCCGGAGAAGACGGCCGCGACCAACCAGCCCGGCATGCCCGCGATGGCCCGGGCCTACGCCCGCTGGGTCAACGCCCACGGCGGCATCGGCGGCCGCAAGCTGGAGGTCCTCACCTGCAACGACCACAACGACTCCATCGACGCCGCGCACTGCGCCGAGCGGACCGTGGACGAGGACGTCGTCGCGGTGGTCGGCTCCTACAGCCAGCACAGCACCTCCTTCTTCTCGCCGCTGGAGAGCGCGGGCATCCCGTACATCGGCGGCTACGGCGTCACCGACGACGAGTTCACCAGTCCGCTCTCCTATCCGGTCAACGGCGGCCAGCCCGCCCTGCTGGCCGGCCTCGGCGAGCAGCTCGCCGGGAACTGCGGTCCCGTCTCGCTGATCCGCCCCGACACCACGGCCGGTGACCAGCTCCCGGTGCTGCTCGACTCGGGCCTGAAGGCGCAGGGCCACCCGCAGGCCGCCGACCAGCGGGCCGCCGAGGACGCCACCGAGTACTCCCGCCCCACGCAGCAGGCGCTCCGGCACGCGACCTCCGACCAGGCCAGGCGCGGCTGCGTGGTGCCCGCCCTCGGCGACCGCACCGACACCTTCATGGACTCCTTCCGGCGTGACAGCACGAACTACCCGAGGGTCCGCACCGGCACGGTCGTCGGCAGCATCGACCAGTCGCGGATCGACGCCACCGGCGGCAGGTCGGGCCCCTACGAGGGTTCGTACGTCACCGGCTGGTACCCGGCCGCGGACGACGCGCGCTGGAACGAGATGCGCTCGGTGATCAAGGAGCAGGCGTTCGGCGACAACCGGATCGACCCGGCCGACGTCGGGGTGCAGACCACCTGGATCGCCTACACCGTGCTGAAGAAGGCCGTCGAGTCGCTCGGTTCGGGCGACGTCACCCCGCTGGCCATCCGGCGGGCGCTCGACAACGGCCTCAAGGTGAGCACGGACGGCCTCACGCCGACGCTGCGCTGGCGCTTCGAGGACCTGATCGGTGCCATCGACTTCCCGCGCCTGGTCAACGGGGACGTCACCTTCCAGGTCGTCCGCGACGGCCGGCTGACGCCCGCGCGCCGCGGGTTCGTGAACATGTCGAAGACGCTGGAGAGCGCCGAGTAGGAACCTCCCGTCCCGTCACGACGAACGCCGGCCCGGCCCCCTGAACGGGGGGCCGGGCCGGCGTCTCGGTCGCGGGGGCCGGTCCCGCGGCGCCGCCGGAGCGGGGGCCGCGGGCCGTCAGAACCGGGTGCGGGCCGTCAGAGCTGGGTGCGGGTGCGCTGGGTCAGCCCGTACTTCGAGGCGATGGAGTTCCAGAGCCGCGCGGCCTTCTCCTTCTGGGCGGAGGCCGTGCCACTGGCCTGGTTGCCCGCCAGGGTCTGGCCGGTGGTGCGGGCCTGGCCCTTGTGGCAGCCCTTGCCGCCCTTGGCCTGGTCGGCCCAGGCCGCGTAGTGGTTGTCGGCCGACGCGGAGGCCTTCCAGCCGCTGGTGAGCGCGGCGGTCAGCTGGGCGTTGTTCGGCAGCTTGTCGACGGTGAGGGCGGAGAGCCGGGTGACCAGCTCGCCGCGCTGCTTGGCGGCGTCGCGCAGACTGCCCGCCGCCTGGTCGAGGTTCTGGCACGCCTTCACGTCGCCCACGGCCTTGATCACGGAGTCGCGGCTGCTGGTGCTGTCGGCGAGGAGCTTGTCCAGCTCGACGGCCTGCGCCTTCACCGGGTCGGCCGCGGCGGCCGAGGAACCCTCCGTCGCGGGCGCCGTCGCGGACACCGTCTTGCTGGTGTCGCCCTTCGCGTCGTCGTCCCCGCCGCCGCTGAGCAGGGCGCCCGCGCCGATACCGAGGACGACGATGCCGACGCCGACCGCGGCGATCAGCGGGACGCGCGAACGGCCCCTGCCGCCGCCCTGGCCGTCGTGGTCCGAGGGGCCGGCACGACGGGCGGCGGCCCTGCCCGCGGGGGCGTACGCGCCCGGCGCGTCCGGCGCGGACTGGGTGCCGTACGGGTCGTGCGCGCCGCGCGGGGCCGGTGCGGCGGGATCGAAGCGCGGCAGCTGCTGCGTCGAGGGGGGCGCGTCCGGCTCGCTGCGGAAGAGGTTGTCGAACTCCGCCGGGGGCTGCCGCTCCTCCGGTGCGCCGGGGCGTACCCCGTAGGAGTCGGCGGGCTGGGCCGGCACGGGAGCCATGAACTGGGTGGGGTCGGCGTCGGAGCCGCCGGCCGGGGGCAGCGATCCGGGCCCGTCCTGCGGAGTGTGCCCGAGATAGGGCGTCGGGCCGGCGCCCTGGACCTCGGGCGGCAATGCGCCCGGTCCGACGGGCGGTATGTACTGCGTGGCGCCCTCGTCCGGCGCCGCGGGGACGGGCGGGATGAACTGGGTCGCCCCTTCGTCACCACCGGGTCCGGCCGGTATGTACGGAATGTACTGCGTGGCACCCTCGTCCGCGGCGGGCGGCAGCGGCGCGGGCTGCGCGTCGGACCGGCCGTGCCGGGCGTGGGAGCCCTGCTGCCGGCCCGCGTCCCCGTATCCGTCGTACCCGTCGTAACCGCCGGCCGCCCGGGCGCCGTGCGTGCCGTGGCCGTAGCCGTTCTGCTCGCCGTAGCCGTTCTGCTCGCCGTACGAGGACTGGGCGCCCTCGGGCGGCAGCGGGCCCGCGCCGGACGGCTGCTGCCAGCTCTGCGCTCCGTGGGAGTCCGCGGAGGTGGCGGTGTCCCACTGCTGGGCGGAGGGTGCGGGTCCCGGCTGCTCGGGGGCGGACCACGTCTGGCCGCCGTTGCCCTGCGCTCCCCAGCCGTCACCGGGCTGCGGGGGCGGACCGGCCGGCTGGTCGGGGCCCCACGGGCGGCCCCAGGCCTGACCGCCCGCCGGGGTGGCACGGTCACCCGTGGTGCCCGGCAGCAGCGGTTCGCCACCGTCCGAGGGCAGCACGATGCCTTCGCGCGCGGGCCGCGCCGAGGGCTCCTCGCCCTGTCCACTCTGCGTCACCGGGACTCCTACGAATGGGGGACCTTCGGAATCGTCGGCTCACGCTACCGGGTCCCAACAGGCCGGTGCCACGCAGCACGGGACGCGACCCGGGCACCCTGTGACACGGGTAACGAAACCGCCCCCGAATGCGCTGTATCTCACTCGCTTCCCCCACGACGCCCGCGTTCTCCCGGTGTTCACGCGGACACGGCCCGAAAGTTCACGCACGGGGCCCGCGCGCCGCGGCGTGACGCACACCGCACCGGACCGGGGGCGCACACACCGTGCGCCCCCACCGCGTCCCCCGCGGCACCGGCCCTTCGGGACGCCTCCCCCAACCCACCTGCCCCAACCGTCCGTTCAGGCCGCCGACTGCAACTCCATGCGCGCCCCGAACTCCCGCACCACCGCCTCGTCCCGGAACGGCTCCAGGCGCTGCTGGAGGTCGTCCAGGTACTCGGCGCCCCGGTTGGAGCGGAGGGTGCCGAGGAGTTCGACGGCGCGCAGTCCGGTGGTGCAGGCCTGCTCGATCTCACGCTGCTGGACCTGTGCCGTGGCCAGCAGGACGTAGCCGATGGCACGGCGGCGGGCGCGCGACTCGGGGTGCCCGGCCAGGGACTGCTCGGCGCACCGCGCGGCGGCCTCGGCCTGGCCGAGGTCGCGGTGGCAGTGAGCCAACTCGTCGGCCAGGTAGGCCTCGTCGAAGTGCGCGATCCACGTCGGGTCGTCCCCGGAGGCCGCGTCGGCGCCCTCCAGCGCGGTGACGGCCCGTCCGGACGCCGCCTGCGCGGCCCGCGCGTCGCCCATCAGCGCGTGCCCGCGTGCCTCGGCGGCGAGGAACATCGCCTCGGCGCGCGGGGTCACCCGCCCCCGCGCTCCCTCCTGGGCCGCGCGCGCCAACTGCGCGATCTCCCGCGGGTTGCCGAGCTGGGCGGCCAGGTGGCTCATGGACGCGGCCAGTACGTAACCGCCGTATCCGCGGTCGCCGGCGGCCTGCGCGAGCCGCAGGGCCTGGATGTAGTACCGCTGGGCGAGACCGGGTTGGCCGGTGTCGACCGCCATGTAGCCGGCGAGTTCCGTCAACCGGGAGACCGCGGCGAACAGTTCGCGGCCGACCGCCTCCCGGTAGGAGCCGGCCAGCAGCCCGGAGACGACGCTGTTCAGGTAGTGCACGACGACCGGGCGCACATGCCCGCTGCCGTACTGGTGGTCGAGTTCGACGAGGGCCTGGGTCATCGCGCGGACCGCCGCCACGTCGGAGTGCCCGACGCGCGGGCCCGCCGAGCGCGCCACCTGCGCGTCCGGCCCGGAGATCAGCCAGTCGCGGCTCGGCTCGACGAGCGCGGACGCGGCGACGGACGACCCGGACAGGAAGTCGCGCCGCCCGACGTCGCTGCGCCACAGCTCACAGACCTGCTCGATGGCGCCCAGCACGGTCGGCGAGAACTGGAGGCCGACCCCGGACGCCAGGTTCTTGCCGTTGGCCATGCCGATCTCGTCGATCGTGACCGTCCGGCCGAGTTTGCGGCCGAGGGCCTCGGCGATGATCGCCGGAGCCCGCCCCCGCGGCTGCTGGCCGCGCAGCCAGCGCGCGACCGACGTCTTGTCGTACCGCAGGTCGAGCCCGTGTTCCGCGCCGCACATGTTGACGCGGCGGGCCAGCCCCGCGTTCGAGCAGCCCGCCTCCTGGATGAGCGCCTGGAGCCGTTCGTTCGGCTGCCTGGCGATGAGCGGCCTTGCGGCCATGGCGTACCCCCTGTGGCTGCGGTGCCTGCCCACGCACCGAGTTGACGTGTCTTCGCCGGCCCACCCACCGAAAGAAGTCGGCCAGGAAGATCAATGCCCCGCAGACATACCGAAGATGCGGGACATGTGAGGATTGCCGGGGTAAGGGCGGTTGCCCCGACCCCACCCCTGGTTACCCACTCCCGGCTGCCGTTCCTCCCGCGCGCCCCCGCACGTGCATCCATGCGCCCCGGGCGGGGAATCGATGCCCCGCCCCCGCGCGCGTGTCCCCCGTAACCCGAGGTGGGCCGGGGAGTTGAGTTCCACGTGGAAGAGACCATCGCAGGCACCGAGACCGCACAGATCCCCCAGCAGCGCGGCGAGTCGCTGCAGGAAACCGCCGTGCGCTATGCCGAGGAGCGCCACTGGGACGTGTTCCCCGGCACTTGGCTGGAAGCAGTCGACGGGGTGCAGCGCTGCTCCTGCGGCGAGCCGGCCTGTGCCGTACCCGGGGCGCATCCGGCGCGCGACGACTGGGCGACCCAGGCGACGGGCAGCGCGACCGTGGCGCGGCGGCTGTGGTCGAAGCAGCCGACGGCGTCGATCCTGCTGCCCACGGGGCGTACGTTCGACGCGATCGACGTGCCCGAGTCCGCCGGGTTCCTGGCGCTCGCGCGGATGGAGCGGATGGAGCTCACCCTCGGACCCGTGACGTGCACCCCGGACCGGCGGATGCACTTCTTCGTCCTTCCCGGTGCCACGGCGAAGGTCCCCGACCTCGTCCGCCGGCTGGGCTGGCCGCCCGCCTCCCTGGACCTGGTCGCGCTCGGCGAGGGCGCGTACGTGGCGGCGCCGCCCACCCGCTTCGGCTCCCGGGGCGCCGTGCAGTGGGCGTGCCGCCCGACGCCGGCGAACCGGTGGCTGCCGGACGCGGAGGAACTGATCTCCCCCCTCGCCTACGCCTGCGGCCGGGACCGCTAGGTCCCCGTCCCCGCCCCGGGCACGGGGTCCGGCCGCCGGGGCGGGTGTCCCGGCGGCTTCGGCGCGGCATCTCCACCTTCTCGGCCGGCCGCCCTGCTCTCGTGAGCCCCGGCTGGGGCGGATGGGCCCTAGGGTGCGTGTATGAGCGAGGGAGCGAAGGACGACGGGGTGCCCGCCGTGCGGGTGCGCGGGCTCTGGAAGCGGTTCGGGGAGCAGATCGCCGTCGCCGGCATCGATCTCGACCTGCCCGCCGGTCAGTTCATCGGGCTCGTCGGACCGAACGGGGCGGGCAAGACGACCACCCTGTCGATGGTGACCGGGCTGCTGCGGCCCGATCAGGGCGTCGTCGAGGTCGTCGGGCACGACGTGTGGCGCGACCCGGTGGCGGTGAAGGCGCGGATCGGGGTGCTGCCGGAGGGGCTGCGGCTCTTCGAACGGCTCTCCGGACGCGAACTCCTCGCGTACACGGGCCGGTTGCGGGGGCTGCCGGGCCCCGAGGTCGACAAGCGCGCGGGGCAGCTCCTCGACGTCCTCGACCTGGCGGGCGCCCAGCACAAACTCGTCGTCGACTACTCGACCGGCATGCGCAAGAAGATCGGCCTCGCCTGCGCCCTGCTGCACAATCCCGAAGTCCTCTTCCTGGACGAGCCGTTCGAGGGGGTGGACCCGGTCTCCGCGCAGACCATCCGCGGCGTCCTGGAGCGGTACACCGCCTCCGGCGCGACCGTCGTCTTCTCCTCCCACGTGATGGAACTCGTCGAGTCGCTGTGCGACTGGGTCGCCGTCCTGGCCGCCGGACGCATCCGCGCGCACGGACCCCTCGCGCAGGTCCGCGGCGACGCGCCCTCGCTCCAGCAGGCGTTCCTGGAGCTGGTCGGCGCCCACGGCCGCGACACGGTGGCCGACCTGGACTGGCTCGGCGGCGGGGCCGCGCGATGAGCACCGTCCCGGACGTCTCCGCCGCGTCGATCACCCCGGTCGTCGTCCGTCTGAAGCTCTCCCTGCTGCGCAACGGGCTGCGCCAGTCGGGCGGGCGGCGGGCCGCCTACATCGTCTCCGTCGTCGTCGCCCTGCTCTTCGCCGCGCTCCAGCTGATCGGCCTGATCGCGCTGCGCGGCAACACGCACGCCATCGCCGTCTCGCTGCTGCTGGTCGCGGTGCTGGCCCTCGGCTGGGCGGTGATGCCGCTGTTCTTCCCGAGCGGCGACGAGACCCTCGACCCGACGCGCCTGGTGATGCTGCCGCTGCGCCCGCAGCCGCTGGTCCGCGCGCTGCTGGCCGCGTCCCTGGTCGGCGTCGGACCGCTCTTCACACTGTGCCTGCTGACCGGTTCGGTGATCTCGGTCGCGCACGGGGCCACGGCCTGGGTGACGGCGGTCGTCGCCGTCGCCCTCGCGCTGCTGGTCTGCGTGGCCCTCGCTCGGGCGGTCGCGGCCGCCAACATCCGGCTGCTGTCCAGCCGCAAGGGCCGCGACCTGGCGGTCCTCAGCGGCCTGGTCGTCGCGGTCGGCGCGCAACTGGTCAACTTCGGTGCGCAGCGCCTCGGTTCGTCGGGCGGACTGTCGACCCTCGATCCGGCGGCGGACGTGCTGCGCTGGGTGCCGCCGGCCTCGGCGATCGGCGCGGTGGACTCCGTGAGCGACGGTGCGTACGGGAGCGCGGTCGTGCAGCTGGCGCTGTGCGGGGCCGCCCTGGCGGGGCTGCTGGCCCTGTGGTCCCGTCATCTGACGCGGCTGATGACCTCTCCGGACGGGTCGACGCTCCAGGCCGCGGAGCCCGCCGCGCGGGAGCGGGGTTCGTCGGGGCTCGGGCGGCTGCTGCCGGCCGGCCGGACCGGCACGGTCATGGAACGCAGCCTCAGATACGTGTGGCGCGACCCGAAGACCAAGGCGGCCTGGGTGACGTCGCTGGCCATCGGGCTGATCGTGCCGGTGTTCAACGCCCTTCAGGGCACCGGCTCGGCCTATTTCGCGTGCTTCGCGGCGGGCATGCTCGGGATCCAGATGTACAACCAGTTCGGGCAGGACACGTCCGCGTTCTGGATCGTCGCGATGACGATCTCCTCGACCCGGGACGCCTACGTCGAACTGCGCGGGCGGGCCCTGGCCCTGCTGGTGATCACCCTGCCGTACGCGACGCTGGTGACCGTCCTGACGACCGCGCTGCTCGGCGCCTGGCGGCAGCTGCCGGAGGTGCTCGGCCTGTCGTTCGCGCTGCTCGGGGCGATGCTGGCGACCGGGGCCTGGTCCTCGGCCCGTTTCCCGTACTCCATCCCGCAGGAGGGCTACAAGAACGTGGCTCCCGGGCAGGCCGGTCTCGCCTGGATCGCCATCTTCGGCGGGATGGTCTCGGCCGCCCTGCTGTCCGCCCCCGTCATCGCCCTCACGATCTGGCTGAACGTGAGCGCGGACGGGGACCGGTGGAGCTGGCTGCTGCTGCCTCTGGGCGCCCTGTACGGCGCCCTGGTCACCCTGCTGGGGCTGCGCCTGGCGGCGCCCCGGACGGCCCGCCGGCTGCCGGAGGTCCTGGCCGCGGTCAGCAAGGGGTAGCCGACGGTCCGGACGCGCGGGCCCGGTCCGGTGAGGACGTGAGGTCTAGCTGGTGAGGACGCCGTCCAGAAACGGCTCGATCGCGCCGCGCCACGCCTCGGGCTGGTCGTAGTGCACGAGGTGCCCGGCGTCGGCGACCTCCGCGTACTGGCCGCGGGGCAGGACGCGGACCATCTCCTGGGCCTCGGCCCGGCCCAGCTCGCCGTCGAGGCCGCGCACGACCAGTGCGGGGCACCGGACCTGGGCGAGCTCCTCCCAGTGCGCGTCGTACACCCACGTCTGGCGGGACTTGAGCATCTGGCGGGGTTCGAAGACCGGGCGCCAGCCGTCCGGGGACTCGTGCATCACCTCGGCGTAGAACTCGCCGCGGGAGGGGGTGCGGCGCTCCACCCAGGGGTCGTCCTCGCCGAACCACTTCCGGACGTCGGCGAGGGTGGCGAAGGGGGCGGGCCAGGCTCTGAACCAGTCCTCCCACTCGCGCTGCGAGGCGGCACCCAGTGCCGAGGCCCGCATGTCGCAGATGATCAGGGCGCGGACGAGGTCGGGGCGCTTGGCGGCGAGCTGCCAGCCGGTCAGGGCGCCCATCGCGTGGCCGATGACGACGGCCGGTCCGAGACCGAGCTGGTCGAGGGCGGCCTCGGCGTCCTCCACGTAGGCCTCACGGGTGTACTCGGCCTCCGGGGCCTTGTCGCTCTGGCCGTGTCCGCGCTGGTCGAGCGCGACGGCGCGGTGCCGCTCGGAGAGCCAGCGGGCGGTGGACGCCCAGTGCGAGGCGCGGCCCATCAGGCCGTGCAGTAACAGCACGCCGGGCGCCTCGGAGGCCCTCGGCTGGTCGGTCTTGGGAGGATCGGCGAACTCCCAGGCAGCGAGGCGTACTCCGCCCGCTCCCGTCACGTCGATGCGCCGCACCATCGGTAATGGCACCCCCCTAGCTCGCTCGGACCCGCCCGCTCCCGCTCGACCCGGCCGGTCCACTCGTACCGCTTCCTGCCGCTGCTCCTGCTGGTCTGCTGCTCGGTGTGTCCCTGGGGTCTCTCCCGGTCCTCCCGCCACGACGCCACGTTATCGAATGGGGTTTCGAAACTGGCCTTTCCGGCCACAACACCCCTCGTTCGAGTGACCACCCCGGGGGATTGGCCGCCGCCCTCGCGGGGAGATCTTCAGCGGGGGGCGGACCGCTCGGGGAAACCGGTCCGAAGGAACCGACCCTGGGAGCTCGGGGCTCCGGGTCGGTACGGGGGAGGACAGGCCCCGGCGCCATGCGGCGCCGGGGCCCTCTCCACGTCTGCGGCACATCCTTGCGCCCCCTCCCCGACCGCACACCGTCGCTCTCGGACACGGTCAAGAGCCCTCAGGTCATATGCCTCACGCGACAGCCTCGCACGCAAACGGTCCCGGCGCTGCGATTCCGCACACTGAATCTTGGTTTCGGCCGGCCCACCCAGGCGTCACAACTACCCCTGCCGTCCCAGCAGTTGGCATCTCCGGTGGCTGCCCGGGCGGAGGGGCGGCAGGTCGCGCGGCGGGCACCCGGGCACCGGCGTCGAGACCGGCGCACGCCGGTCCCTCGGCCGGTACCCGGGACCTGCCCCTCGCGGGTACCGGAAGCCCGGGAGCGCCGAAGGGAACGGCGCGGCCGGGACGGCGGTGGGCCGGCCCGGGGGCCGGCGCCTGCGCGGGCGGGGTGTCAGCGCTTGGCGACGAACACGTGGGAGGCGACCTCGGCCTCCAGCTCCGCCGCCTCACCGCCGCTGCCCACCAGCACACCGCCCGCCGACTCGGTCACGCTGACCACGGAACCGGGCTGCACGCCCGCCCGTCGCAGCGTGTACATCAACTGCGCGTCCGTCTGGATCGGCTCACCGATCCGCCGGACGACGACCGTCTTGCCGTCCAGACCCGGGTCCAGCTCGGCCAGGGAGACCATGCCGGCGTCCAGGAACGGGTCCGCGCCGTCCTTCTCGCCCAGCTCCTCCAGGCCCGGGATCGGGTTCCCGTACGGCGACTCGGTCGGGTGACGCAGCAGCTCCAGGACGCGGCGCTCCACCGCCTCGCTCATCACGTGCTCCCAGCGGCAGGCCTCGGCGTGCACCTGCTCCCACTCCAGACCGATCACGTCGACGAGGAGACACTCGGCGAGCCGGTGCTTGCGCATCACGCGCGTGGCCAGCCGCCGGCCCTCGTCGGTGAACTCCAGGTGCCGGTCGCTGGCGACCGCCACCAGGCCGTCGCGCTCCATGCGCGCCACCGTCTGGCTCACCGTCGGGCCGCTCTGGTCGAGCCGCTCCGCGATGCGGGCGCGCATGGGGACCACACCTTCCTCCTCCAGCTCGAGGATGGTGCGGAGATACATCTCCGTGGTGTCGATCAGTCCGGACATTCATGCCCCTTGATTAGCTCTGCCGGAGACTCGACATCCACCGGCGTGTGCGCTGGCCCTGAACTCAATTCTGACGCATAGCACTGACAAGCGTGCCTCGCCGTCGCAACCGCACGCTGCCGGATGCCCCGCGAGGGCCGCCGTCCCGGCATCCGGACGCCCCTACGCACCCCGGCCGCAGCGCCCCGGCCCGCCCCGCAGGCCGTATTGACAGGGCACTGGTCCAGACCGCAACGTGATCCGCGACACGACGGGAGTACGGCCGCACCGGCGCACCGGTTCAGCCGCGCGACCGCCCGGTGCCGACACCGCCCGGCACCGAACCGCCGCCGGCGGGACGTCCGGGACTTCCGAGCCGACGAGACTTCTAAGGGGCTTCGCCGATGAGCGACAGCAAGCTGGCCGGGCAGTTCTTCGACGCCGCGATCGGTCTGCTGCAGCGGGTGCGCGACGAGGGCGCCGCGGACATCGAGGCGGCCGGAACGCTCGTCGCCGACACCGTCACCGAGGGCGGCCGGCTCTTCGCGTTCGGCGCGGGCCACTCCTCGCTCGCCGCCCAGGACATCGTCTACCGGGCCGGCGGGCTCGCCCTGATGAACCTGCTGACCGTGCCGGGCGTCGTCGGCGTCGACGTCATGCCCGCCACGCTGGGCTCCGCCCTGGAGCGGGTCGACGGTCTGGCGAGCGCCGTCCTCGACTCCAGCCCGCTGCGCTCCGGCGACCTGCTGGTGATCATCTCGCTGTCCGGCCGCAACGCGCTGCCCGTGGAGATGGCCATGAACGCCCGCGCCCTCGGCGTCCGGGTCATCGGCGTCACCTCCGTCGCCTACGCCACCGAGACGAAGTCACGGCACGTCTCGGGCACCTACCTCAAGGACCACTGCGACATCGTCCTCGACTCGCGGATCCCCGTCGGGGACGCGGAGCTGACCGTGGACGCCATCGAGGCACCCTTCGCGCCCGCCTCCACCGTCGTCACCACCGCACTCCTCCAGGCCGTCATGGCCACCGCCGCCGGCGCGCTCGCCGACCGCGGCATCGAGCCGCCGCTGCTGCGCTCGGGCAACGTCGACGGCGGCCACGAGTGGAACGGCCGGGTCATGACCGAGTACGGCGACCGGATCTTCTACCGCCGCTGACCCGGCGCCACCGGCCCGCGCGGGCCCGGCCCCGAGGGGTCGGGGCCGCCCGGTCCCGCTCATCGAGGTCGGGGTTGGTCAGGGCCGTGCGATCCGGTCCGCCAGATCCAGGGCGGCCGCGATCCGTACGGCCACGTCCTCCGCGTACCGCGCGTCGGCGCGCTCGAAGCGGCCGCGGCCCTCGCTGCGCAGGAACGTCACGACACCCAGCGTCCGCCCGCGGCTGCGCAGCACCGTGCACAGGGAGTGGACCGCGTCCGGCGGCCACTGCCGGGCGAGCGCCCAGCCACGCGCCTGCTCGGCGTCGGCGGTGCCCGCGCTGGCCCGCACCGAGCCGGCGCGCTCCGCGCACTGCAGCGCCGGGTGCCCGTCCGCGTACCTGACCGGCAGTCCGGCCTTGCCGGTCAGCAGGCTCGGCCCGGGCGCCCCGGCGGGGGTGGCGGCGGCGCGGACGAGCCGCACCGGCACGTCGTCGTCCTGGAGCCACCCGCCGGCCACCCGGTCGACCAGGGCGTGGTCGGCGAAGCCGGCGAGGGAGAAGTCGAGGTGGACGGTGGCGGCCTCGCCGGGGTCCTCGCACTCGGCGGCGGCGCGCGCGGCGCGGTGCAGCTGGTTGGCGCGGAAGCGCAGCAGCGCCGCCTCCTGCTCGGTCTGCTTGGCCTCCGTCACGTCCTGGAAGAGCCAGCCGACGCCGAGCGGTACGGGTTCTTCCGCGAGCGGGGAGGAGAGCCGCAGGAAGCCGCTGCGCCAGCACCGCCGACTGTCGCCCTCCGGGGACCGCACGCTCACCCACATCTCCGCGGGGGCCGGGGGCGCGCCCTCGGCCAGCACGTGCGTGAGGGCGCTCTCCAGCTCTTCCACACCCTGGGAGAGCAGCTCTCCCAGGGGACGGCCGAGGACGGAGGTGCGTCCGGTGCCGAGGGCCTGCGCGGCGTGCGCGTTGACCACGGCGGGCCGCAGGTCGGCGTCGACGAGGACGACGCCCCAGCTGGCGTTCTCGAACAGGGCCTCGCTCAGGGCTATGGACCGTTCCAGGTCGATCTGCGCGTGGACCTCGCTGAAGGCGCAGTACACCCCGGCTGGCTTGCCGTCCGGGCCGCGGACGGCGGCGGACTGGGTGCGCACGAGGACGCGGCCGCCGTCCTTGGTGAGCAGCGCGAACTCGTGGACCTGCCGGCCCGGGGCCTCCATCGCGGACAGCAGCCGGGCCTCGACCTCCTCGGCGTCCGCGGTCCGCACGGCCCAGCCGGCGAACCCGTGCCGCCCCACCGCCTCCGCGGCGGTCCAGCCCAGGATGCGTTCGGCCTCGCGGTTCCAGTGCGTCACGACTCCGTCGGCGTCGAACGCGCACAGCGCCGCGTCCATGCCGTCCAGCAGCGCGGCCAGGAGATCCGAACCGTCCCGCTCGGGCTCGTCGGGCCCCAGCTCGTCGGTGGTCCCACTACGCCGGGAAGCACTCACCTGGACCCCCTGCAGGCTGCGTCCGCGTGTACGGCTCGACAGTTCGCTCGCCGACTCTCATTCAACTCGAACGTGACCCAGCCCACATCGACTTCCCCGAAGATTGGACGAAATCGTTGCACCCCGGATTCCCGCCCCGCCCGCCCCAACAGCCCCCGGCCCACCCCTCCGGACAACCCCTGCCCACCCGGCTCACGACCCTGAACACGCAGCTCACCACGTTGCACAGCACGCTCTGTCACAACCGTCCCCTCCTCGACGTCCCCGGCGCCTACCCACCGCGTCCGGGACCAACGGGCGCCGTCCCGGCCCCTCTTCGAATAAATCGCTTGAGCCCGTCCCGATGTGTTCCTAAAGTGATCTGCACGTAGGAGAGGAGGTGGTTCGGCTCATGACGGAAACCCGGACAGACGAGGTGGCTGCGGGCTAGCGGCCCGTTGTCGGACTCGGTTCGGCGCCGGACCCGCATGTGTGTTGTGCATGCAGCCGGCCCAATCCAACGCAGTCACCCGACCCGCGAACTCGCCGGTACGTCCGGCCCGGCTCCCCCGCCGTCAGGCGCAGGGAACCCGAGTTCGCGGGTCGTTCGCGTTCACGGGGTCGCCGCTTTCCGCGTAGGGACCGGTGAAGTGACGCGGGCCACTGGTGGATCGGGTGGGGCGCAGTAGGCTGTGGCCATGCTTCCGATGCTCGTCCGACGCCGCCACGTGGACTACGTGCGCGTCACGAGCATGGGCTGTCGGCCTTCCGCCTGACCCAGCCCCCGTATGTCTCGCGCTGCTCGCGAGTCCCGCACTGCTCGCACCGCCTCTTCCTCCACCTGGCACCCGTGGCCCCCGCCCCACCCCCGGCGGCCCGCCCGGGCACCCGTACACCCCGCGGACGCATCCCATGACGACGAACACGTCTCTGCCGAACCCGAACCCGAACCCGACGCCCCGCCTCAGCCGGCCGGCGTTCCCCTCCTACCAGCAGCTCCCGATCATCGACCTGTCCGCCGCCGACCGCGGCCCGCAGGCCCGGGCCCTGCTGCACGCACAGCTCCACAGCGCCGCCCACGACGTGGGCTTCTTCCAGCTCACCGGGCACGGCGTCACCGACGCCGAGACGCATGCGCTGCTCGACGCCATGCACCGCTTCTTCGCCCTGCCCGAAGCCGACCGGCTCGCCCTGGACAACACCGGCTCCCCGCACTTCCGCGGCTACACCCGCACCGGCGACGAACGCACCGGCGGCAGCCGCGACTGGCGCGACCAGCTCGACATCGGCGCCGAGCGGCCCGCCCGCGCACCCGGCCCCGGCGAGCCCGCGTACTGGTGGCTGGAGGGCCCCAACCAGTGGCCCGGCGCCCTGCCCGAGCTGCGCACCGCAGCCCTCGCCTGGATCGACCGCCTCAGCGCCGTCGCCGAACGCCTGCTGCGCGAACTCCTCACCGCGATCGGCGCCCCCGCCGGCTTCTACGACCCGGTGTTCGGCGAGCACGCACACCCGCACCTCAAGCTCGTCCGCTACCCCGGCAGCGCCTCCGACGGCGCCGACCAGGGCGTCGGCGCGCACAAGGACTACGGATTCCTGACGCTGCTCCTCCAGGACCAGGTCGGCGGCCTCCAGGTGCAGCGCGCGGACGGCCTCTTCCACGACGTGCCGCCCCTGCCGGGCGCCTTCGTCGTCAACCTCGGCGAACTCCTCGAGGTCGCCACCGACGGCTATCTGCTCGCCACCAACCACCGCGTGGTCAGCCCGCCCGGCGCCACCGAACGGTTCTCCGTGCCGTTCTTCTACAACCCGCGCCTCGACGCCCGCGTCGAACCGCTGCCCTTCCCGCACGCCTCCACCGCCCCCGGCATCACCGACGACCCCTCGAACCCGCTCTTCGCCGAGTACGGCTTCAACGAACTCAAGGGCAAGCTGCGCGCGCACCCGCTGGCCGCCGCCCGCCATCACGCGGAGCTCCTCACCCCCGCGTGACGGCCGACGGCACCCATCGACCGACGCCCCTACGAGCGGGTCAGCGCGCGATGTTCCCGTAGCCCTCGATCTCCTGCGGGCCGCGCGTGCCGGGGCCCACGTAGGTGGCGGAGGGCCGCACCAGGCGGCCGGTGCGCTTCTGCTCCAGGATGTGCGCCGACCAGCCGGCGGTACGGGCGCACGTGAACATCGACGTGAACATGTGCGCCGGGACCTCCGCGAAGTCCAGGACGATGGCCGCCCAGAACTCCACGTTCGTCGCCAGGACCCGGTCCGGACGGCGCGCGTGCAGCTCGGCCAGGGCGGCCTTCTCCAGCGCCTCGGCCACCTCGAAGCGGGGCGCGCCCAGCTCACGGGCCGTACGGCGCAGGACACGGGCCCGCGGGTCCTCCGCCCGGTACACGCGGTGCCCGAAGCCCATCAGGCGCTCCCCCTTGTCGAGGGCCTGCCGGACGTACGCCTCGGCGTCACCGGTGCGCTCGATCTCCTCGATCATGCCGAGGACCCGGGAGGGCGCGCCACCGTGCAGCGGACCCGACATGGCCCCCACCGCACCGGACAGCGCCGCCGCCACGTCCGCGCCCGTCGAGGCGATCACCCGCGCGGTGAACGTCGACGCGTTCATGCCGTGCTCGGCTGCCGACGTCCAGTAGGCGTCGACCGCGGCCACGTGCTTCGGGTCGGGCTCGCCGCGCCAGCGGATCATGAACCGCTCGACGACGGACTGCGCCTTGTCGATCTCGCTCTGCGGAACCATCGCGTGGCCCTGCCCGCGAGCGGACTGGGCGACGTACGACAGCGCCATGACGGCGGCGCGCGCGAGGTCCTCACGGGCCTGCCGCTCGTCGATGTCGAGGAGCGGTTTGAGGCCCCAGACGGGCGCGAGCATGGCGAGCGCGGACTGCACGTCGACACGGATGTCGCCGGAGTGGACGGGGATCGGGAACGGCTCGGCGGGCGGCAGGCCGGGATTGAAGGCGCCGTCGACGAGGAGCCCCCACACGTTCCCGAAGGAGACGTGTCCGACCAGGTCCTCGATGTCGACGCCCCGGTACCGGAGTGCGCCGCCCTCCTTGTCCGGTTCGGCGATCTCCGTCTCGAACGCGACGACTCCTTCGAGTCCGGGTACGAAGTCGGACATCAGGCGGCTCCTCGTGACGTGTTCGGCAGATGGTGTTGTCGGGGCGCGCACGCCCCGGTCCCACCGGGTGGGTGCCGGTCGGCGGTCGTGCGGTCCGCGCAACGGATCCACGGTCGTCCCCGAAGACTCTCGAATGCGCTTCGAAGAGCCCTCGCCGACTCGCGGTCCGCGGCGGACACCCCGGTCATGCCCCGTGCGGCCGGTCATCCAACCGGAACGGCCCCAGCACGATATCCCCGGGTGCCGGCTTTGGGGAGAGTCCGCGGCACTCAGTGCCACCACGTGACGAAGCACACCCACCCCCGGGGGCGGCCCCGCATACGGCAGGATGGCCGCGTGAACGATCGTTTCCCGGACGACTCCGCAGCCGAACCCCTCATCCGCCACGCCGCCGAGACGGCCGAGGACGCCATCGCCGCCCCCGACCCCGCCGCGATGCGCGCCCACTACCGCGCCGAGGGCCTCGACGAGAGCGACCTCGCCCCGCACCCCATGGAGCAGTTCGCCCGCTGGTTCCGGCAGGCCGCCCAGGCAGCCCTGCACGGCTTCGTCCACGAACCCAACGCGATGGTCGTCTCCACCGCCGACGCCGAGGGCCGCCCCAGCTCCCGCACCGTCCTGCTCAAGCAGTACGACGAACACGGCTTCGTCTTCTACACCAACTACGGCTCCCGCAAGGCCCGCGAGCTGGCCCAGAACCCGTACATCTCGCTGCTGTTCCCCTGGCACCCGCTCGCCCGGCAGGTCATCGTCACCGGTACCGCCCGCCGCACCGGACGCGACGAGACCGCCGCCTACTTCCGCACCCGCCCGCACGGCTCCCAGCTCGGCGCCTGGGCCAGCACCCAGTCCACCGTCATCGCCTCACGCACCGAACTCGACGCCACCTACGAGGAGTTGAGCGCCCGCTACCCCGAGGGCGAACAGGTGCCGGTGCCGCCGCACTGGGGCGGCTTCCGCATCGCCCCACAGAGCGTCGAGTTCTGGCAGGGCCGCGAGAACCGCCTCCACGACCGGCTCCGCTACGTCGCCGAGCCCGACGGCAGCTGGCGCCGCGAACGCCTCAGCCCCTGAATCCGGACGACCGGACGAGCCCCTACGAGCGGACGGGACCGGACGACGGACGAGCCCCCCTGCGACCGGGCGGGGCCGGACGACGGACGGGGCCGGATCGACGGACGGGTCTGACGACCGGCACGCCGGCTCCGGCCGACAGGGGTGGCGCAAGGCCGCGTGCCGTCAGCCCAGTGCCTCGTCCACGATCACGCCCCACTGCGCCACCACCCGCTCCCGACGCGCCCCGTCGTCCGTGAGCAGGTTCGCCAGGCCGAGACCCCGCGCCATGTCCAGCAGACCCTGCACCGTCTCCCGCACCCCCGGCCGCGACTCGTCCGCGCCCAGCAGATCCACCGCGATCCGGTGACTCTCCCGGCCGACCCGCGCCTCCAGCTCGGTGACCCGCGACCGCAACTGGTCCTCGTCGGACGCCGCCACCCACAGATGCAGCGCCGCCCGGAACAACGGCCCCGTGTACAGGCCGACCAGCGCGGCGACCACGACCCTGCGATCGGCCGCGCCCTCCGGGAACAGGGCGCGCAACGCCGTCGACCGCTCCTCCGCGACGTACTCCACCGCCGCCGTGAACAAGTCCTCCCGCGTCGGGAAGTGATGCTGCGCGGCGCCCCGTGACACACCGGCCCGCTCCGCGACGACGGACACCGTGGAACCCGCCCAGCCGTACTCGGCCAGACACGCCACCGCCGCCGCCAGCAGCCGCTGCCGGGTGGCCCGGCTGCGGTCCTGCTTCGGCTCGTGCGGCACCCGTGCCGCGGGCTCCGCCGCGCTCACACCACCCATGCGGGATCCCGTCGTTCGAGGAAGGCCGACATCCCCTCGCGCGCCTCACCCGAGGAGAACAGCCGGGCCGAGAGCGCGGTCAGATCCGCCGCGTCCCGGTCGAAGGCCTCCAGCACCTTAGCCGTGAGCAGCGCCTTCGTCTCCGCGAGACCCTGCGGCGACGACCGCCGCAGCCCGTCCAGCAGCGGCGCCAGCACCACGTCCACCTCGTCACCGGCCGCCGTCAGCAGCCCCGCACGGACCGCCTCCGCCCCGTCGAACCGCTCACCCGTCAGGTAGTAGCGGGCCAGCGCCCGCGGATCGCAGCGCGGCAGCAACGGCAACGAGATGACCGCCGGAGCGACCCCGATCCGCACCTCCGTGAACGCGAACGTCGCCGCCCCGCCCGCCACCGCCAGATCACACGCCCCGAGCAGCCCCAGACCACCCGCCCGCACATGCCCCGCCACCCGCGCCACCACCGGCTTGCGCAGCGCCACGATCTGCCGCAGCAGCCCCACCAGGGCGCCCGGATCCGGCGGATCCCGCAGATCGGCGCCCGCACAGAACGTGTTCCCGGTGTGCGTCAGCACCACCGCGCGCACCGCGTCGTCCTTCTCGCAGCCCGCGAGCGCCTCCGCCAGCTCACCCACCAGCACCGCGGACAACGCGTTCCGGTTCGCCGGCGCGTCCAGCGTCAGCGTCGCCACCGCCCGCTCGTACCCCACCGCGACCACCGTCATGACCGGCCCCGCAGCTCACGGCGCAGGATCTTCCCCGACGCCGCCCGCGGCACCCCGTCGACGAACGTCACCCGACGCACCCGCTTGTACGGCGCCACCTGCTCCGCCACGTACATCATCACCTCGCCCTCCGACAGGTCCGGCGCCGACGGCTGCCGCACCACGAACGCGTGCGGCACCTCGTTGTGCTCCTCGTTGTACGCACCCACCACCGCCGCGTCCGCTATCCCCGGATGCGTCAGCAACAGGGCCTCCAGCTCCGCCGGAGCGACCTGGAAACCCTTGTACTTGATCAGTTCCTTCACCCGGTCCACCACGAACAGCCAGCCGTCCGCGTCCACATGACCGACATCCCCCGTGTGCAGCCAGCCGTCCGCGTCGATCATCGCCGCCGTCGCGTCCGGCCGCCCCAGATAGCCCTTCATCACCTGCGGACCCCGGATGACGATCTCCCCCGCCTCACCGACCCCCAGATCCCTGCCCGGGTCCTCCAGCGACACGATCCGCATCTCCGTGCCCGCGATCAGCTTCCCCACCGTCCCCGCCGGAGGATCCACCGGGTCCAGCGGAACGACATGCGTCCCCGGCGACAACTCCGTCATCCCGTACGCCTGACCCACCGGCGGCAGACCCAACCGCGCCGAACACGCCGCCGCCAGACCCGCGTCCAGCGGAGCCGCCGAACAGATGATGTACCGCAACGACGACAGGTCGTACTCCGCGACCGCCGGATGCTTCGCCAACGCCAGCACGATCGGCGGCGCCACGTACAACGCCGTGATCCGATGCTCCTGGATCGCCCGCAGGAACTGGTCCAGCTCGAACCGCGGCAGCACCACCACCGTCGCGCCCTGCCGCAGCGGCGCGTTCATCAACGCCGTCAGACCGTAGATGTGGAAGAACGGCAGCACCGCCAGAACGCGCTCCCCCGCCTCCATCGGGATCAGCGGCGACAACTGCGCCAGGTTCGTCCCGATCGAACGGTGCGTGAGCATCACCCCCTTCGGCACACCCGTCGTCCCCGACGAGTACGGCAACGCCGCCACGTCCACCGCCGGATCGATCGCCACCTCCGGCTCCGGTGCCGAACCACCCAGCAGCTCCGCCAGCGACCGCACCCCCGGCGCCCGGTCGCACACGAAGATCTCCCGCACACCACCCGCCAGTTCGGCCGCCCGCCGCGCCACCTCCAGCAACGGCGACACCGTCACCACCCAGCGCGCCGAACAGTCCCGCAACTGCTTCGCGAACTCCTCCGGCGTCGCCAGCGGATGCACCGTCGTCACCGACGCGCCCGCCCGCGTCGCCCCGTAGAACACCGTCGGGAACGCGATCGTGTTCGGACTGTGCAGAGCCAGCACATCGCCCTTGCGCAGCCCCGCCTCCACCAGCGCGGCCGCCAACCTGCGGTGGAACAGATCCAGTTGCCCGTACGTGAGCGTGGTGCCGTCGACACCGTCGACCAGCGCCGGCACCTCGCCCCACTCACCCGCACGGCCCAGGACCGCCTCGTGGATCGGCTCCTCGACAGCCGGAACATCTGCGTACTCGCTGCGGAACACAGTTCCTCCTAAGACGCTCAGTACGACTTGGGCAGACCCAGGGTCTGATGGGAGACGTAGTTGAGAATCATCTCCCTGCTGACCGGTGCGATACGAGACACACGCGCCGCCGTAATCAGCGACGCCAGACCGAACTCCCGCGTCAGGCCGTTCCCGCCCAGCGTGTGCACCGCCTGGTCCACCGCCCGCACACACGCCTCACCCGCCGCGTACTTCGCCATGTTCGCCGCCTCACCCGCCCCCACGTCGTCCCCCTCGTCGTACAGGAACGCCGCCTTCTGCATCATCAGCCGCGCCAGCTCCAGCTCGATGTGCGCCTGCGCCAACGGATGAGCGATCGCCTGATGCGCACCGATCGGCGCCTTCCACACCGTGCGCTCCCGCGCGTACTCCACCGCCCGCGCCAGCGCGTGCCGCCCCATGCCGATCGCGAACGCCGCCGTCATCACCCGCTCCGGATTCAGCCCCGCGAACAACTGCAGCAGCCCCGCGTCCTCATGACCCACCAACGCGTCCGAAGGCAGCCGCACTTCGTCCAGTGTCAGCTCGAACTGCTTCTCCGCACCGTGCAGTTCCATGTCGATCCGCCGCCGCCCGAACCCCTCCGTGTCCCGCGGCACGATGAACAGACACGGCTTCAGACTCCCCGTCCGCGCATCCTCCGTACGGCCCACGATCAGCGTCGCGTCCGCGATGTCCACCCCCGAGATGAACACCTTCCGCCCGTTCAGCACCCAGTCCGTACCGTCCCGGCGGGCCGTCGTCGTGATCCGGTGCGAGTTCGACCCCGCGTCCGGCTCCGTGATCCCGAACGCCATCGTCCGCGAACCGTCCGACAACCCCGGCAGCCACTCCCGCTTCTGCTCCTCCGTACCGAACCGGGCGATCACCGTCCCGCAGATCGCCGGCGACACCACCAGCATCAGCAGCGGACACCCCGCCGCCCCCAGCTCCTCCAGGACGATCGACAGCTCCGCTATGCCACCACCCCCACCGCCGTACTCCTCCGGCAGGTTCACCCCCAGATAGCCGAGCTTGCCCGCCTCCGACCACAGCTCGTCCGGATGACCCCCCTCCGCGACGACCTTCGCCAGATACTCCCGGCCGTACCGCCTGCCCAGCGCGGCGACCGCCGAGCGAAGCGCCTTGTGTTCATCGGTCTCGGTGACAGCACTCATGAGGGCTCCTCAGAACGATCGGTACGGAAAACGCAGCCTGTACGTGCCTGAAAACACTTGAACGTGCCTGCCCGGCAACCGGCTTACGAGGCCGGCTCCTGCTCCGACGAATACCTACGAGGCCGTCTCCGGCGAGGCCGCGTCCTCCGCCGCCCCCTCCTGCACCACGGCCAGCAGGGCACCCACCTCCACCTGCTGCCCCACCACCACCCGCAACGCGGTCAACGTCCCCGCCGCCGGCGCCGAGATCCGGTGCTCCATCTTCATCGCCTCCAGCCACAACAACGGCTCGCCCGCGCGGACTTCGGACCCCACCGCGAGACCCTCCGCCACCCGGACCACCGTCCCCGGCATCGGCGCCAGCAACGACCCCGGCACCCGGTCCGCCACCGCGTCCGGGAAACGCGGCACCACCGTCAGCACCACGCCGTTCACGAACACCCGGCCGTCCCCGTAGGACGACACCGCGAACGCCCGCCGCACACCGTCCACTTCGAGCACCACACGCCCCGCGTCGACATGCAGCACCCGCACCCCGTCCGCCTCCGGCCCCCGACGCGAATACCGGTACGCCGCCTCGTGCTCGACACCCGCCATCCGGAACCGCTTCACCAACGGCTGCGACGCCACGTTCCGCCAGCCACCGAACCGCGACCGGCCGAACCCGTCCGCCAACGCCGCCGCCAGCGGCGCCAGCGGATCCACCACCGGCTCCGTCAACGCCCCCAGATGACGGTCGTAGAACCCCGTGTCCATCCGGGCCCCCACGAACTCCTCGTGCCGCAACGACCCCACCAGCAGATCCCGGTTCGTCACCGGCCCGTGCACCACCGCCCGCTCCAGCGCACCCGCCAGCTTCCGCACCGCCTCCGCCCGCGACCCCGCATGCGCCACGACCTTCGCCAGCATCGGGTCGTAATGCACCCCCACCACGTCACCGTCGGCGAAACCCGTGTCCAGCCGCACCCCCTCCGCAACCGCGAACCGGTGCAGCCGCCCCGTCTGCGGAGCCCAACCCGCCGCCGGATCCTCCGCGTACAACCGGGCCTCCACCGCATGACCCCGCGCCACCGGAGGATCACCCTCCAACCGCTCCCCCTCCGCCACCCGCAACTGCAGCGCCACCAGATCGACCCCGAACACCGCCTCCGTCACCGGATGCTCCACCTGGAGCCGCGTGTTCATCTCCAGAAAATGCGCCCGCCCGTCCGCGACCAGGAACTCCACCGTGCCCGCACCCACGTAGTCCACCGCACGCGCCGCCCGCACCGCCAAGTCGTACAACGTCTCCGTCAGACCACCCAGACCCGGCGCCGGCGCCTCCTCGATCACCTTCTGATGCCGCCGCTGCAACGAACAGTCCCGCGTCCCCAACGGCCACACCGTCCCGTGCGCATCCGCCAGAACCTGCACCTCCACATGCCGGCCGCCCTCCACGAACGGCTCGACGAACACCTCGCCGTCCCCGAACGCGCTCAGCGCCTCCGCCCGCGCCCCCTCCAACGCCCCGTCCAGCTCCGCCAGCTCACGGACGACCCGCATCCCCCGCCCGCCACCCCCGGCGGCAGCCTTCACCAGCACCGGCAGATCCCCCGCCGTCACCCGTTCCAACGGCGCGAGACCCATCAGCTTCTTCGCCCGCGTCTTCGACGCCATCGACTCGATCGCCTCCGGCGACGGACCCACCCACACCAGACCCGCGTCAAGCACCGCCCGCGCGAAATCCGCGTTCTCCGACAGGAACCCGTACCCCGGATGCACCGCGTCCGCCCCCGCACGCAACGCCGCCGCCACGATCAGATCCCCCCGCAGATACGTCTCCGCGGGCGAAGCACCCGGCAACCGCACCACCACATCCGCCTCACGGGCGTGCAACGCACCCTCATCGGCGTCCGAACACACCGCCACCGTCCGCACCCCCAACGCACGGCACGTACGGAACACCCGACAGGCGATCTCGCCCCGGTTCGCCACCAACAGACTCGAAATCACGGGAACCCTCACATCCGGAAGACGCCGAAACCACCCCGCGCACCCTCGAAAGGCGCCGAGTGGATCGCGGACAGACACAGACCCAGCACCGTGCGGGTGTCCCGCGGATCGATCACCCCGTCGTCGTACAACCGCCCCGACAAGAACATCGGCAACGACTCCGACTCGATCTGCTGCTCCACCATCGCCCGCAACGCGGCGTCCGCGTCGTCGTCGTACGGACGCCCCTTCGCCACCGCCGACTGCCGCGCCACGATCGACAGCACACCCGCCAACTGCTGCGGACCCATCACCGCCGACTTCGCACTCGGCCACGCGAACAGGAACCGCGGATCATAGGCACGCCCGCACATCCCGTAATGCCCCGCCCCGTACGACGCGCCCATCAGCACCGACAGATGCGGAACCCGCGAATTGCTCACCGCGTTGATCATCATCGCGCCGTGCTTGATGATCCCGCCCTGCTCGTACTCCCGGCCCACCATGTAGCCCGTCGTGTTGTGCAGGAACACCAGCGGAATGTCCCGCTGATTCGCCAACTGGATGAACTGCGCCGCCTTCTGCGACTCCGCGCTGAACAACACCCCCCGGGCGTTCGCCAGCACCCCCACCGGATAACCGTGCAACGACGCCCACCCGGTCACCAGACTCGTCCCGTACAGCGGCTTGAACTCGTCGAAGTCCGAACCGTCCACCACCCGCGCGATCACCTCCCGCGGATCGAACGGATGCCGAAGATCCCCCGGAACGATCCCCAGCAACTCCTCCACGTCGTACTTCGGAGGCTCCACCACACCCGGATCCGCGTACGCCTTCCGGTGGTTGAGCCGCGCCACCACCCGCCGCGCCTGCCGCAGCGCGTCCCGCTCGTCGACGGCGAAATAGTCCGCCAGACCCGACACCCGCGCGTGCATCTCGGCACCGCCCAGCGACTCGTCGTCGCTCTCCTCGCCCGTCGCCATCTTCACCAGCGGCGGCCCGCCCAGAAAGACCTTCGCCCGGTCCTTGACCATGATCACGTGATCCGACATCCCGGGAACGTACGCACCCCCGGCCGTCGAGTTCCCGAACACCACCGCCACCGTCGGAATCCCCGCCGCCGACAACCGCGTGATGTCACGGAAGATCGCACCCCCGGGAATGAAGATCTCCTTCTGCGACGGCAGATCCGCACCCCCCGACTCCACCAGACTGATACAGGGCAGCCGGTTCGCGAGCGCGATGTCGTTCGCCCGCAGCGCCTTCTTCAGACTCCACGGATTGCTCGCACCGCCCCGCACCGTCGGATCGTTCGCGGTGATCAGGCACTCGACGCCCTCCACCACCCCGATACCCGTGACGAGCGAAGCCCCCACCGCGTATTCGCTGCCCCATGCGGCAAGCGGCGACAATTCGAGGAAGGGGGTGTCATCATCGAGAAGGAGCTCGATCCGCTCACGGGCGGTCAGCTTCCCCCGCTTCCGATGCCGCTCCACATACTTCTCACCACCCCCCGCCAACGCCTTGCCATGCTCGGCGTCCAACTCCGCGAGCTTGCCGAGCATGCTCGCCCGGTACTCCGCGTACTCGGCACTCTTCGGATCGAGCACGGAGGAAAGCACGGTCACAGCAGGGCCTCCGGGATATCCATGTGACGGGAACGAAGCCATTCGCCGAGAGCCTTGGCCTGAGGATCGAAACGAGCCTGGGAGGCAACGCCCTCGCCGAGGATGCCCTCGACGACGAAGTTGAGGGCGCGGAGGTTGGGCAGCACATGTCTGACAACTGACAAATGACGGCTTTCAGATATCAGAGTCTGAAATCTGTCAGTTGTCAGTTCGTGGACCAGCCATCGCCAGGCGTCGTCCGTGCGGGCCCAGACGCCAACGTTCGCGTTCCCGCCCTTGTCCCCGCTGCGCGCTCCCGCGACCCGTCCCAACGGTGCCCGCCGGGTGGGCCCTTCGGGCAGCGGCAAGGGGAGGGACGGTTCTTCCGCTGGCTCCAGTACGCGCGTGTCGCCCGGCGGCGTCACCGGGATGCGGCGTCCGTCGTCGAGGACGGCGACGTGGTCGACCGCGTCCTGCGGGATGTACGTGTCCTCGAAAACACCGTACGGCGCCCCCGCCCCCGGAGGTGCCAGAACATGGAATCCCGGATAGCTGGCGAGCGCCAGTTCGATGGCGGCGCCGCTGAGGGTACGGCCGACGGCTGCCTGGTCCTGGTCGCGGACGACGAGGCGGAGCAGGGCGCTGGCGGTCTCCTCGGTGGGGGCGTCGGGGTGGTCGGTGCGGGCGAGGTCCCAGCGGATGTCGGCGGGGCGGGTCTTGGCGGCGTCGAGGGCGGTTTCCATCTGGGCGCGGACGAGGTCGGCCTTGCGTTCGATGTCGAGGCCGGTGAGGACGAAGGCGACCTCGTTGCGGAAGCCGCCGAGTTTGTTGAGGCCGACTTTGAGGGTGGGGGGTGGGGGCTCGCCGCGGGTGCCGGTGACGCGGACGCGGTCGGGGCCGTCCGGGGTGAGGGTGACGGTGTCGAGGCGGGCGGTGACGTCGGGTCCTGCGTAGCGGGCGCCCTGGGTCTCGTAGAGGAGTTGGGCGGTGACGGTGCCGAGGTCGATGATGCCGCCGGTGCCGTCGTGTTTGGTGATGACGCTGGTGCCGTCCTCGTGGAGTTCGGCGAGCGGGAAGCCGGGGCGGTGCAGGCGGGCGGGGTCGTGGTCGGTGAAGAAGGCGTAGTTGCCGCCGGTGGCCTGGGTGCCGCATTCGAGGATGTGTCCGGCGACGACGGCTCCGGCGAGGCGGTCGTGGTCGTGGTCGTGGGGTGTCCAGCCGAAGTGGGCGACGGCGGGTCCGGTGACGAGGGCGGCGTCGGTGACGCGTCCGGTGATGACGATGTGGGCGCCTTCGCGGAGGCAGGTGGCGATGCCGGCGCCGCCGAGGTAGGCGTGGGCGGCGAGGCTGCCGGGGTGGTGCGGGGTGCGGTCGTCGCCTTCGACGTGGGCGACGCGGGTGGGGATGCCGAGGCGGTCGGCGAGTTCGCGGACGGCGTCGGCGAGGGCTGCGGGGTTGATGCCGCCGGCGTTGGTGACGATGCGTACGCCGTGGTCGTGGGCGAGGCCGAGGCATTCCTCGAGTTGGCGCAGGAAGGTCTTGGCGTAGCCGCGGCGGGGGTCTTTGAGGCGGTCGCGGCCGAGGATGAGCATGGTGAGTTCGGCGAGGTAGTCGCCGGTGAGGATGTCGAGGGGGCCGCCGGTGAGCATGTCGCGCAGGGCGTCGAAGCGGTCGCCGTAGAAGCCGGAGGCGTTGCCGATGCGCAGGGGGCTTCGGGCTGCGGTCGGTGCGGCGGGGGTCACCGGTGGGTTTCCTCGGGTCGGCGACCGGGTCCGGGTGGGCCTGCGAAGGCTTGGGCGATGTCGAGCCAGTGGTCGGCGTCGGGGCCTTGGGCGTGGACGGCGAGGTCGGTGCGGTGGGCTCGTTGGGTGACGAGGAGGCAGAAGTCGAGGGCGGGTCCGGTGACGCGTTGGGGGGCGTCGGCGGGTCCGTGGGTCCAGAGGTCGCCGGTGGGGCTCTGGAGTTCGACGCGGAATTCTTCGGTGGGTGCGGGGAGGCCATGGACGGCGAAGGCGAAGTCGCGGGCGCGTACGCCGATGCGGGCGATGTGGCGGAGGCGGTCGGTGGGTTGCCGTCGTACGCCGAGGGTGTCGGCGATGTCCTGTCCGTGGGCCCAGGTTTCCATGAGGCGGGCGGTGGCCATGGAGGCGACGGACATGGGTGGTCCGTACCAGGGGAGGCGGGTGCCGGGCGGGGCTGCGCGGAGGGCGGTTTCGAGGGCGGTGCGTCCGGTGCGCCAGGTGGTGAGGAGCTGTGCGGGGGGTTGGGTGGCGCCTTCGTCGGCGCCTTGGTCGACGAAGGTGTCGGGGGCGGCGAGTGCTTTTTTGACTTCGTCGGCGAAGGCGTCGGTGTCGGTGAGGGCGAGGTGGGCGGCCCGGTCGGTCCAGGTGAGGTGGGCGATCTGGTGGGCGATCGTCCAGCGGGGTGCGGGGGTGTCGCGGGCCCAGTGGGTGTCGTCGAGTTCGGCGACGAGTCGGTCGAGTTCTTCGCTCTCGTGGTGCAGGTCGTCGATGACGGCGGCCACGGGCGTCGGGTCGGACACGGTGCGCTCCCCTCGGGACACGGCGGTGTGTGGCTGGGAGCATGGCAGCGTCCGAAGAAACAAGCAAGCATGCTTGCATTAATTGAGCCGTTGTCGCCGTTGCCGTGTTGCCGGTCCGTGGGCGGAGGGTGCGCGGGGTGGCGCGACGAGGAGCCGGGCCGCCGGGATGTGCGCGTCGGGATGTGCGCGTGGGGATGTGCTCGCCGGTCCGTGCCTACGTCGGGGCCGCGCCCTCGCCGGGTTCGTGCCGCGCGTCGGGGTCGCGGGTCGTCGGCCCGTGGTGGCGTCCGGAGGGGGTTACGCGTCCGGGGCCGGCTGGAGGGTCTTGGCTTTGCCTCGGCCGATCTGGGTGCGGACGGCGCCCATGCTCGCGGCGATGACGAGGGCGATGGCGAGGGATTCGGTGAGGGAGAGGGCCTGGTCGAGGACGAGGAAGCCGGCGGTGGCGGCGACGGCGGGTTCGAGGCTCATGAGGATGGCGAAGGTGGAGGCGGGGAGGCGGCGCAGGGCGAGGAGTTCGAGGGTGTAGGGGAGGACGGAGGAGAGGACGGCGACGGCGGCGCCGAGGGCGACGGTGGTGGGGACGAGGAGGCGGGTGCCGGATTCGGCGATGCCGAGGGGGAGGAAGGCGACGGCGGCGACGACCATGGCGAGGGCGAGGCCGTCGGCCTGGGGGAAGCGGCGGCCGGTGCGGGCGCTGAAGACGATGTAGGCGGCCCACATGGCTCCGGCGCCGAGGGCGAAGGCGATGCCCGCGGGGTCGAGGCTGGTGAAGCCTCCGCCGCCGAGGAGGAAGACGCCGCCGAGGGCGAGGCCGGCCCAGAGGAGGTTGACGGCGCGGCGGGAGGTGGCGACGGAGAGGGCGAGGGGGCCGAGGACTTCGAGGGTGACGGCGGGGCCGAGGGGGATGCGGGCGACGGCTTGGTAGAAGAGGCCGTTCATGGCGGCCATGGTGAGGCCGAAGACGATGACGGTGTTCCAGTCGGCGCGGGAGTGCCCGCGGACGGTGGGGCGGCAGATGGCGATCAGCACGATGGCGGCGACGAGCAGGCGCAGGGTGACGACGCCGAGGGCGCCGACGCGGGGCATGAGGCTGACGGCGAGGGCGCCGCCGAACTGGACGGAGATGCCGCCTGCGAGGACGAGGCCGACGGGTCCGAGGGCGCCGCGCCGGCCGGGTCCGGTGGTGGGTGCGCCGGCCGCGGGTGCGGTGGCCGGGGCGGCCGGGGCCGGGGTGGTGGGGGCGGCGCTGGGGGTGTTCACGGGGCCTTCCAGGGGTTCGACGCAGGTTCGTTCATCGTGCTGTACCTGTTGGTCCAGAGTAATGGACCGGGTCAGGCGTGTGAACCTGTTATGCAACTGTCGCAGAAGTGTCCGGGGAGTGCTTGCCGGGGGCGGTGTCGCGCGGTGGGGCCGGGGTACTGCCGCGCGGCACCGTTCGGGGCGGGCCGGCTCGGGGTCAGCGGCGGGTCATGTAGAGGTCGAGGGCCTTGTGGAGGAGGCGGTTGAGGGAGAAGTCCCATTCGCCGAGGTATTCGGCGGCCTCGCCGCCGGCGCCCGCCTTGAAGCGGAGGAGGCCGACGAGGTGGTCGGTCTCGTCGAGGGTGTCGGTGATGCCGCGGAAGTCGTAGACGGTGGCGCCGAGTTCGTGGGCGTCGGTCATCATGCGCCACTGGATGGCGTTGTTGGGCTGGACCTCGCGGCGGCGGCTGGTGGAGGCGCCGTAGGAGTACCAGACGTGGGTGCCGACGGTGAGCATGGTGGCGGCGGCGAGGATGTCGCCGTCGTGGTGGGCGAGGTAGAGGCGCATGCGGTCGGGGTCCTCGGTGGTGAGGGCGGTCCACATGCGCTGGAAGTAGGGCAGGGGGCGCGGGATGAAGCGGTCGCGTTCGGCGGTCTCCGCGTACAGCTCGTAGAAGGCGGGGAGGTCGTCGTAGCCGCCGCGGACGACTTTGACGCCGGCTTTGTCGGCCTTCTTGATGTTGCGCCGCCACTGCTGGTTGAGGCCCTTGTGGAGGTCGTCGAGGGTGCGGCCGGCGAAGGGGACCTGGAAGACGTAGCGGGGCTGGCCGGCGGCGAAGCCGTCCTCGCCGCCGGGTTCGGTCCGCTGCCAGCCCATGGCGCGCAGCCGGCCGGCGATGTCGGCGGCCGCGGGTTCCTCGGAGGTGGGGGGTACGTCGGCGAGGCGTCGTGCGGCGGGGTCGGCGATGGCGGTCTTGACGGTGTCGGCGCTCCAGCGGCGGGCGACGACGGGCGGTCCCATCTTGACGGTGAACGCGCCGCGTGACTTGAGGTGGGTGAGCAGGGGGCGGAGCCAGCGTTCGGCGAGGTCGGGGGCGTGCCAGTCGATGACGGGGCCCTCGGGAAGGTAGGCGAGGTAGCGCTTGATCCTGGGCAGGGGGCGCAGGAGGACGAGTCCGACGCCCTGGAGGTGTCCGTGTTCGTCGAACCAGCCGAGGCTCTCGGTCTGCCAGTCGGGTTTCACGTCGCCCCAGGACGGGACCTGCATGTGGCTGGCCGAGGGGCGGGAGCGGACGAAGGCGAGGTGTTCGTCGCGGGTGATCGTCTGGAGGCGGAGGGTCATGCGGGGTGCTCCTCGTGGTCCTCGGTCCGGCGGGGCCCGGTGGCGTGAGACGGCCGTGGTCGGCCGTGGTCAGCGTACTGATCAGGGGGTGCCGGAGCCGGTGTCCTGGGCGCGGGTCCGCAGGGCCTCGGCGAGGACCTCCGCCAGGTGGCGGCCGGTGCGGTCGCTGTGGTGGGCCAGTTGGGTGCGGCAGGAGTAGCCGTCGGTGAGGATCACGGCGTCGGGGGCCGCGGCGCGTACGGCGGGGAGGAGTTGTTCTTCGGCGCAGGCTGTCGAGACGTCTTCGTGGCCTTTTTCGAAGCCGAAGTTTCCGGCGAGGCCGCAGCAGCCGCCGGAGAGGGTGCCGGTGAGGCCGGCGGCGGCGCGCAGGCGTTGTTCGGCGTCGTCGCCGAGGACGGCGTGCTGGTGGCAGTGGGTCTGGCCGGCGACGGGGCGGTCGAGGCGGGGTGGTGTCCAGTGGGGGGCGTGGCGTTCGAGTGCCGCGGCGAAGGTGACGACGTTGGTGGCGAGTCGGTGGGCGCGGGGGTCGTCGGGGAGGAGTTCGGGGAGGTCGGTGCGCAGGGTGGCGGCGCAGCTGGGTTCGAGGACGACGACGGGGAGGCCGTCGATGGCGAGGTAGGGCTCGACGAGGTCGAGGGTGTGGCGCAGGACGGTGCGGGCGTGGTCGAGCTGGCCGGTGCTGATGTAGGTGAGTCCGCAGCAGGTGCGTCGGGTGGGGTGGGGCAGGAGGTGGCGGGGGTGGAGGGGGCCTCGGGTGGTGCCGTCGCCGACGGGTCCGTGGCGTTGGGGGGTGCGTGGGGGGAGGAGGACGGTGAGTCCGGCGGTTTCCAGGACGTGGACGGCGGCGCGTCCGACGGAGGGGGTGAGGTGTTCGGTGAAGGTGTCGGGCCAGAGGAGGACGGTGGGGCCGGCGGAGCCGGGGAAGAGGCCGTCGGAGCCGGGCCGGCCGGGCGGGGGTGTGGTGCGGCGGCGTTGTTCGTGGGCGCGGGCCCGGTCGCGGAAGCGTCGGGTCCACCACTGGGTGAAGGTCTGGGGTGCGAGGCGGGGGATGGTGCGGTCGGGGGCGATGCCGGCGAGGTGTTTGGCGAGGGCGGCGGCGGGGGGCAGGGCGGCGAGGGTGTTGATGATGCGGGTGGTGCGGGTGCGGGTGACGGCGGCGAGCCAGAGGGGGAGCCGTCCGAGGGTGTAGTGGGTGCGGGGGCGGGGGCGGCCCGCGTAGTGGTGGTGGAGGAATTCGGCTTTGTAGGTGGCCATGTCGACGCCGACGGGGCAGTCGGTGCGGCAGCCCTTGCAGGAGAGGCACAGGTCGAGTGCGTCGCGGACCTCGGTGGAGCGCCATCCGTCGGTGATGATCTCGCCGGCGAGCATTTCGTGGAGGAGGCGGGCGCGGCCTCGGGTGGAGTGGGTGTCGTCGCCGGTGGCGCGGTAGGAGGGGCACATGACGTCGTGGCCGGGTGGGGTGGTGGTGCGGCATTTGGCGACGCCGACGCAGCGGCGGACGGCGGCGGTGAAGTCTCCGGCGTCGGCGGGGTAGCCGAAGGTGACGTCGATGGGGCGGTGTGGGAGGGGGGCGAAGCGGAGGTTCTCGTCGAGGCGGTGGGGGCGGACGAGGATGCCGGGGTTGAGGAGGTTGTGGGGGTCCCAGAGGTCTTTGGCGCGTTCGAAGAGGTGGACGAGGTCGGGGCCGTACATGGCGGGGAGGAGTTCGGCGCGGGCCTGTCCGTCGCCGTGTTCGCCGGAGAGGGAGCCGCCGTGGGAGACGACGAGGTGGGCGACGTCCTGGGAGAAGCGGCGGAAGCGGGCGATGCCGGGGGTGGTGAGGAGGTCGAAGTCGATGCGGACGTGGATGCAGCCGTCGCCGAAGTGTCCGTAGGGGGTGCCGCGGAGGTGGTGGTCGGCGAGGAGGGCGCGGAAGTCGCGGAGGTAGGCGCCGAGGCGGGCGGCGGGTACGGCGCAGTCCTCCCAGCCGGGCCAGGCTTCGCCTGCGGGGCCGGTGGTGGCGGGGATGCGGGTGGCGGTGCCGGAGGCGTCCTCGCGCAGTCGCCACAGGGCGCGTTGGGCGGTGGGGTCGGTGACGACGAGGGCGTCGGTGACGTCGGCGGCGCGGATAACGGTGTCGGCGTGGGCGCGGGCTTCGGCGGGGGTGGTGCCGCCGGTCTCGACGAACAGCCAGGCTCCGCCGCGGGGCAGGGCGGTGTGGTCGGGGACGAGGTCGGCGGCCATGCCTTCGACGGTGAGGGGCCGGTGTGGGAGGAGGCCGGCGGCTGCGTCGGCGGCGGCGCTCTCGTCGGGGTAGCCGAGGACGGCGAGGGCGCGGGCGGGGGGTGTCTCGACGAGGCGGATCTCGGCTTCGGTGAGGATGCCCCAGGTGCCTTCGGTGCCGCAGTAGGCGCGGGCGACGTCGGTGCCGCGTTCGGGCAGGAGGGCGTCGAGGGCGTAGCCGGAGATGCGGCGGGGGAGGTCGGGGTATCCGGTGCGCAGCAGGGCGAGTTCGCCGGTGACGAGGTCGAGGAGGCCGTCGGGGGCGCCGGCTCCGTCGCGGCCGAGGTGGGCGGTGCGGCCGGTGGAGTCGATGACGGTGAGGGTGTCGACGTTGTCGGCGGTGGTGCCCCAGGCGACGGAGTGGGTGCCGCAGGAGTTGTTGCCGATCATGCCGCCGAGGGTGCAGCGGCTGTGGGTTGAGGGGTCGGGGCCGAAGCGCAGGCCGTGCGGGGCGGCGGCTTCCTGGAGGCGGTCGAGGACGGTGCCGGGCTGGACGCGGGCGGTGCGGGTGGCGGGGTCGAGGTCGAGGACGCGGTTCATGTGGCGGGTGAGGTCGAGGACGATGCCGGTGCCGGTGGCCTGTCCGGCGATGGAGGTGCCGCCGCCGCGGGGGACGACGGGGATGCGGTGTTCGCGGCAGACGGCGAGGGTGGCGGCGATGTCGTCGGCGTCGCGGGGGGAGACGACGCCGAGGGGGACGCGCCGGTAGTTGGAGGCGTCCATGGTGGTGAGGGCGCGGGCGGTGGTGTCGAAGGCGACGTCGCCGCGGACGGCACGGGTGAGGGCGGCCCGCAGGTCGGGGGTGGCTTCGTGCGCGTCCGGGGGTGTGCCGGGCGGTTGTGTGGGGTGTGGCCGGGGGTGTCGTTCCGGTCGTCGTTCGGGCTGTCCGTCGGGCCGTCCGCCGAGATCCGTCATGGGTCCAGGATGCCGCCGGGTGGCCGCGGGGGCTGCCCGGCGGGTATCCGAAAGGCCCCGTTTTGCCGGGCCGATCATGAGACCGCTTTCCGAACCTTCCCAATCCGATCACGAACTCTCATATAGTGACCGCCAGTTGAGCACCAGGTGTCGCTTCTCGCCCAGGACCCGACCGAGGACACGACCGAGGACACGTTCTTCCCCCAGGAACACGACCGAGGACCGATTGATGACCCCGCCCCTGCCCTCCGGCGAACGACCCGCCCTGCGCGCCGTCGCACCCCCCGTGCTGGCAGCCGCCGCACTGGCCGCGATCGCCGTGGTGGCCGCCGTCCTGCTCGCCCCCGCAGCCGCCCGCACCCCTCTCGCCTGGGGACTCGGCAGCGCCGCCGTGCTGCTGTGCGCGGCCGTCGCGGTGGCCGCCCGAGCCGTCCGGGCCGCGAGACTTCTGCGCGGCCGGCTCGACTCGGTGACCCAGGACGCCGGCCGGCTGCTGCACGAACGGGCCCGACAGGCCGAGGAGTTCGGCCAGGAACGGGCCCGGCTGGCCGACGAGGCCGCCCGCGACCGCGCGCACGCCGCCGAGACGGCCGGCCGGGAACGGACGCGGCTGACCGAGGACGCCGCGCGCGAACGCGACCGCCTCACCGGGGAGTTCACCGCCGAACGCGACCGCCTCGCCGCGGAGTCCGCCGCGGAGCGCGACCGGTTCGCCGCCGACCGCGCCCGCCTGACCGCCCGCAACACCGAACTCGACGCCCGCGCCCGGCAGGCCGTCGGTGAGCGTGCCGCCGCGATCTCCGCGACCGCCAACGCCGCCGGACGCATGCAGGCGCTGTCCACCGGCATGCTCGCCGACCTGCGGGCCATGGAGGAGAAGCACTCCGACGAGGACGTCCTCGCCGACCTCCTCCACCTCGACCACCGCACCGCGCAGGCCGGCCGACTCGCCGACTCCGTCGCCGTCCTGGCGGGCGCCCGCTCCGGACGCCGCTGGGCCCGCCCCATCGTCATGGAGTCGATCCTGCGCGGCGCCATGGGCCGCATCGGCGGCTACCAGCGGGTGCGCGTGCACTCCGCGAGCGAGGCCGCCGTCGCCGGACACGCCGCCGAGGGCGTCATGCACGCGCTCGCCGAACTCCTCGACAACGCCGCCACGTTCTCCCCGCCGACCGCCGAGGTCCACGTGTACGTGGAGGAGGTCCCCGCCGGCGTCATCGTCTCCGTCGAGGACAGCGGCCTGGTGATGGGCGACGTCCAGCTGCGCCGCGCGGAGCGCGCCGTCTCCGGCGAGGCCGCGGACACCGGCGGCCTCGGCGGCCTCACCGGCACCCGCCTCGGCCTCGCGGTGGTCGGCAGGCTCGCCCGCAAGCACGGCCTGAAGGTGTCGTTCCGGCCCTCCGCGCGCGGCGGCACCGGCGTCCTCGTCCTGATCCCGCAGGACCTCCTCACCCCGCCGAGCGCCGCGCCCGACGCCACACCCGGCACGGCCCCCGCGGCCACCGGAGCGGCCGCACCCGCGCCCGCCGCCGTCGACGGTCACAGCTCCGCGCCCGGCACCCGCGACCACCGGGAACCCGAGGCACGGCACAGCCCCGACGAGCAGCGGGAGACGGCCGGGCCGGCCGAGGGCCACGACGCCCACGCCTCCCGGCCCGCCCAGGACTCCGCCACCGCCCCCGTGTCGTACGCGGCGGGCCGCGCGGCCGGGGACCTCGACCCCGATCCCGTCCCGGCGCACGACTCGCCCCGGCACGAGCAGGGGCCCTCGGCCACCGGCGGCCTGCCCAAACGGCGCCGCGGCCGCACCCTCGCCCACGCCGAGCGCAGCCGATCCCACACGACACCGCAGCCCGCCCCCGAGGCCCGGGGCGGGGAGGACCCGAGGACCCGGTCCGCGGCCCGCTTCGGCAGCTTCCGGCAGGCGGTGCGCGGCACCGCGCCGGACGCCCCCGACGCCGTACGGGCCGAGGAGCCGCGGGGCGATGAGCCCGCGCGGGCCCGCGGCGAGGACCAGGTCCCCGGACAGCGGCCCGCACCCGGCGCGGACCGCGCCCGCGGCACGGACGGCACGAACGGCACCCGCGACGAGGCCGACGCACGGGCCGCCGCCCCCGCCGCTCCCCTCTTGACGAACACCCCCACCCAGCACGCGCTCCCGGAAGGCGACACCACCTCATGACCGGCACCATCACCGCCGACGAGAAGCTCTCCTGGCTCATCGAGGGCCTTCTTGAGCGCACTCCGGGCGCCCGGCACGCGCTCGTGCTCTCCCGCGACGGCCTGAAGCTGTGCCGCACCCCCGAACTGTCGGTCGACCAGGCCGACCAGCTCGCCGCGATCGCCGCCGGTATCCAGTCGCTCTCCCACGGAGCGTCCGTCGAGTTCGGCGACGGCTCCGGAGGCGTGCGCTCGGCGATGGCCGAGTTCTACGGCGGAGTGCTGTTCATCGTGGAGGCGGGCGACGGCGCGCACCTCGCCGTGGTCACCGCCGAGGACGCGGACGCCGGGCTCGTCGGGCACAACATGAGCGAACTCGTGGAACAGCTGGGCGAGTACCTGAGTGCGCCGCCGCGGACGTCATGAGCCGTCCCGGCAGGGACGACGCGCCCGACCGGCTGTACACGCTCACGGGCGGGCGCAGCCGGTCCGGGCCCGACACCCCCTTCGACCTGGTGACCCTGGTGGTCGCCGAGTGCGAGCCGGCGACGGGAATGCAGTCCGAGCACACCGCGATCCTGCGGATGTGCGAACGGCCCACCGCCGTCGTGGAGATCGCGGCGGAGCTCGGGCTGCCGGTGTCGATCACCCGCATCCTGCTGTCCGACCTGCTCGCCGCGGGCCGGGTCAGCGCCCGCCACCCGCACACCACCGTTCCCTCCGGTCTTCCCGATCCCGACATCCTGGAGCAGGTGCTCGTTGGACTCCGTAACCTCTGACGCTCGTGCGCCCCTGTCGGCGTCGGCCGACAACGGCCTGAAGATCGTGGTCGTGGGCGGCTTCGGCGTCGGCAAGACGACCCTGGTCCGCTCGGTCAGCGAGATACGTCCCCTCAACACCGAGGAGACGATGACGCAGGCCGGCGAGGCCGTCGACGACATCAGCGAGGTGCGCGGCAAGTCCGCGACCACCGTCGCCTTCGACTTCGGCCGCATCACCCTCGACGCCCGCAACGTGCTCTACCTGTTCGGGGCGCCCGGCCAGGAACGGTTCTGGTTCCTGTGGGACCGGCTGTTCTCCGGCACGCTCGGCGCCGTCGTCCTCGTCGACACCCGCCGCATCGACGACTCCTGGTACGCCATCGACCGCCTGGAGCACCACGGCACGCCGTTCATCGTGGCGTGCAACGACTTCGGCGGACCCACGCACACCCCGGCGCAGATCCGGGAGGCCCTCGACCTCGACCCGCACGTGCCGCTCCTCGACTGCGACGCCCGTTCCCGGGAGTCCAGCAAGCGCGTGCTGATCACGCTCGTGGAACACCTCCAGTCCCTGCACGCCCGCCACGGCGCCGCCACCGCGGAAGACGCCCTGACCGCACCGGAGCCCGCGCTGTGAGCCCCACCCCCGCCCCCGTCCCGCTCAGCGGCCCCCGGTTCCAGACCGAACCGGCCGAGCTGTACCGGGAGATGCGGCGCGACCACGGATCGGTCGTGCCCGTCGTCCTCGACGGCGACATCCCCGCCTTCCTCGTCGTCGGCTACCGCGAACTCCACCAGGTGACCGGCGACCCGCAGCTGTTCAGCCGCGACTCGGACCTGTGGAACCAGTGGGACCGCATCCCCGACGACTGGCCGCTGCTGCCGATGATCGGCCGCAAGCAGCCCTCCATCCTGTACACGGTCGGTGAACGGCACCGCGAACGCGCCGCGATGATCAGCGACGCCCTCGAAGCCGTCGACCCCTTCGAACTGCGCTCCCACGCCGAGAAGTTCGCCGACGAACTCATCGACGCGGTCTGTGCCAAGGGCGAGACGGACATCGTCGCCGACTACGCGGCCCTGCTCCCGGTCCGGGTCCTCGCCACGCTCTACGGCTTCTCCGACGAGCAGGGCCCCGGCCTGGTCACCGCGCTCAACGACATGATCAACGGGCGGGAGGGGGCACTCGACGGGCAGCGTCATCTCGCCTCCTCCATGGCGCAGTTGCTCGCCGACCGCAAGGAGACCCCGGCGAACGACGTCGTGTCCCGGATGCTCGCCGACCCCTCCGGTTTCACCGACGAGGAGATCGCCCAGGACCTGATGGTCATGATGGCCGCCGGGCACCAGCCCACCGCCGACTGGATCGGCAACTCGCTGCGCCTGATGCTCACCGACGACCGCTTCGCCGCCTCCCTGTTCGGTGGCCGGCACAGCGTCGCCGAGGCCATGAACGAGGTCCTGTGGGAGGACACCCCCACGCAGAACGTCGCCGGACGGTGGGCGTCGCGCGACACCCAGCTCGGCGGGCGCCGCATCCGCACCGGCGACCTCGTGCTCCTCGGCCTGCAGGGCGCCAACTCCGACCCCCAGGTCCGCACCGACAGCTCCGCGCTCACCGGCGGGAACAACGCCCACTTCTCGTTCGGGCACGGCGAGCACCGCTGCCCGTTCCCCGCGCAGGAGGTCGCCGAGGTCATCGCGCGGACCGGCATCGAGGTCGTCCTGGACCGGCTGCCCGACATCGACCTGGCCGTGCCCGCCGAGTCCCTGAGCCGGCGCCCCTCCCCGTGGCTGCGGGGCCTGGACGAACTGCCCGTCACGTTCACGCCCGTGCCCGTCCTCTGAGACCCCGACGCACCCGGCCGGCCCATCCGCCGGCCGGGCACCGGGGGCTGCCCCCGGGAAGACGCCGTACTCCTACCCCGCCCCCTGGAGGGACCCCCGCATGAGCACCGGTACCGAAGAGACCCGCATCGTCCTGGACCCCTTCGTCACCGACCTGGACGGCGAGAGCGAGGCGCTGCGCGCCGCGGGTCCCCTCGCCGCCGTCGAACTGCCCGGCGGCGTCCCCGTGTGGGCGGTCACGCATCACGCCGAGGCGCGCGCCCTGCTCACCGACCCCCGCCTGGTCAAGGACATCAACGTGTGGGGTGCCTGGCAGCGCGGAGAGATCGCCCCCGACTGGCCGCTGATCGGTCTCGCCAACCCGGGCCGCTCCATGCTGACTGTGGACGGCGCCGACCACCGCAGGATGCGCACCCTGGTCGCGCAGGCGCTCACCCCGCGGCGGGTGGAGCAGATGCGGGAGCGGATAGCGAAACTGACGGAGGGTCTGCTCGACGACCTCGACGGCCTCGGCGGTGACGTCGTCGACCTGAAGGCCGACTTCGCGTACCCGCTGCCCATGTACGTCGTCGCCGACCTCATGGGGATCGAGGAGGCGCGGCTGCCGCGGCTCAAGGAGCTGTTCGAGAAGTTCTTCTCCACGCAGACGCCGCCCGCCGAGGTCATCGCGACGCTGACCGAGCTGGCCGGGATCATGGCGGACACGGTCGCGGCGAAGCGGGCGGCACCGGGTGACGACCTGACCAGTGCGCTGATCCTGGCCTCCGAGGACGGGGACCACCTCACCGACGAGGAGATCGTCTCCACCCTGCAGCTGATGGTCGCCGCCGGCCACGAGACGACGATCTCCCTGATCGTCAACGCGGTCGTCAACCTGTCCGCCCACCCCGAGCAGCGCGCCCGCGTCCTGGCCGGCGAGGCCGACTGGTCCGCGGTCGTCGAGGAGACGCTGCGCCACTCCACGCCGACGTCGCACGTCCTGATCCGCTTCGCGACCGAGGACGTGCCGGTCGGCGACAAGGTGATCCCGGCGGGCGACGCGCTGATCGTGTCGTACGGGGCGATCGGCCGGGACGAGAACGCGCACGGCCCGACGGCGGGCGACTTCGACATCAGCCGCTCGGAGGGTCCCCGGCACATCTCCTTCGGGCACGGCCCGCACGTCTGCCCCGGTGCCGCCCTGTCCCGCCTGGAGGCGGGCGTCGCGCTGCCCGCCCTGTACGCGCGTTTCCCCGGCCTGGACCTCGCGGTCCCGGCGTCGGAGCTGCGGAACAAGCCGGTGGTGACGCAGAACGACCTGTTCGAACTGCCGGTGCGACTGATCGCCGGATGAGGTGAGGGGGCGCCCTCCCCGGAAGGCGCCCCCCCCCGAAGGGCCCGCCGGCCGAGGCCGGCGGGCCGCCCTCCCCTCCCTCGCTCCCCTCCCCCGCCGCTGTCCGCTCTCTCCGTCCGGTCTTCCTGCCGTCTCAGCCGCCGGACGACGTTTCGACCAGGTTTCCCCGACCGGCTAGGCTCCCCGCGTGGCTGATATCCAGATCCCCGCTGACATCAAGCCCGCCGACGGACGATTCGGCGCTGGCCCCTCCAAGGTGCGGACGGAGGCGCTCGACGCGCTGGCCGCGACCGGCAGTTCCCTGCTCGGCACCTCCCACCGCCAGGCCCCGGTCAAGAACCTGGTCGGCACGGTCCGCGAGGGCGTGCGCCAACTGTTCTCGCTGCCCGACGGCTACGAGGTCGTCCTCGGCAACGGCGGCTCCACCGCGTTCTGGGACGTCGCGACGCACGGACTGATCGACAACAAGTCGCAGCACCTCACGTTCGGCGAGTTCTCCTCGAAGTTCGCGAAGGCCGCCAAGCTCGCGCCGTGGCTCGCCGACCCGACCGTCGTCTCCTCCGACCCGGGCACCCACCCCGAGCCGGCCGCCGAGGCGGGCGTCGACGTGTACGCCTTCACCCACAACGAGACCTCCACCGGTGTCGCCGCCCCGATCAAGCGGGTCGCGGGCGCCGACGAGGGCTCCCTCGTCCTGGTGGACGCCACCTCCGGCGCCGGCGGCCTGCCCGTCGACATCGCCGAGACCGACGTCTACTACTTCGCCCCGCAGAAGTCCTTCGCCTCCGACGGCGGCCTGTGGATCGGCGTGTTCTCCCCGGCCGCCATCGAGCGCGCCGAGCGGATCCACGCCTCGGGGCGGCACGTCCCGGAGTTCTTCTCGCTGCCCACCGCGATCGACAACTCCCGCAAGAACCAGACGTACAACACCCCGGCCCTCGCGACCCTCTTCCTGCTCAACGAGCAGCTGGAGTGGATCAACGGCCAGGGTGGCCTCGCCTGGTCGACGGCCCGTACGAAGGACTCCTCCTCGCGCCTGTACCGCTGGGCCGAGGACAGCAAGTACGCGACCCCGTTCGTCACCGACGCCGCGAAGCGCTCGCAGGTCATCGGCACGATCGACTTCGCCGACGAGATCGACGCCACCGCCGTCGCCAAGGCCCTGCGCGCCAACGGCATCGTCGACACGGAGCCCTACCGCAAGCTCGGCCGCAACCAGCTGCGCGTGGCGATGTTCCCGGCGATCGACCCGGCGGACGTCGAGGCGCTCACCCAGTGCGTCGACTACGTGATCGAGAAGCTGTAACCACCGCTCCCCCACGGGGACTTCGGGCGGTACGGGCGAGGGGCGCCCGGCACGGGAACGTGCCGGGCGCCCCTCGCGCCGTCGTGTGCCGTAGCGCCTACACGCCTCAAGAGCCGCTCGGCGCGGGTCAGTTGCGGCGCAGCAGACGCCGCAGGCCGAAGACCACGGCGAGCAGCGCGGCGACCGCGACGGCGCCGACCTTGAGGCTGCCGCTCATCGGGCCGCCGTCGTCGCCGGAGGCGGAACCGCCGCCCCGCGAGGGGGACTTGCCGTCGGAACCGGACGCGCCGGGCGCGTCCTCGGGCTGCACGGAGCTGTTCGCGCCCTCGCTGCCGTACATGAGCTTGGTTCCGTCGGTGCTGTAGGTGACGGACTCGCCCTGCCCCTGGAGGGGCACGTTCAGGCGGCTGTCGCGTTTGATGCGGCCGCCGTTCCAGTCGTAGAGGATGCCGCCGAAGTAGCCGCGTACGGCGAGGTGCCGGCCGTCGGGGGAGAACGCGCCGTCGGTGACCCACAGGTCGACGGTGGCGACGGGCTTGAAGACGTTCGTGCCGGTCGCGGAGAGCTGGGCGGGGCCTTCGTAGAGGTGGCCGCCGTCCTCGTCCTTGTCGGCGATGTACACGCGGCCCGTCTTGGGGTGGACCATGAGCGCCTCGGCGTTGCGGGCGCCGTCGGAGTACTTCACGACGTACTGGGTGGCGCGGATCGTCTGGTCCTTCAGGACCTTCGGCTCGGGCAGCTTGTAGATCCACACGTGGTCCCACTTGCCGCCGAGGTTGTCGCCGATGTCACCGACGTACAGGTCGCCGTCGGGACCCAGGGAGATCGCCTCGACGTCCCGGGGCGCGCCGACGCCGCTCAGGGTGACCGTCGCGACGGTGCGGCCCGTCCGGCTGTCGACGGCGTACAGGTAGGCGCCGTCGTCGCTGTCGTTGTGGGTCCAGTACACGCCCGGGTGGATGCGGGAGGCGGCGAGGCCGCTGGACTCGGTGATGCGGGGGTCCTTGATGGTGAATCCGTCGTCGCCCGCGTCGGCGAGGGCCGGCGCCGCGAAGGCGACCGAGGCGACGGCTACGACAACGGCTCCGGCAAGGGCTCCGGCAGGGGTCCCGGTACGGAACGAGGGCGATCGGCGCATGGCCCAAGCCTGCCACCCCGCCCGAGCGTTCGCGTCGGCGGCGCCCGCCGAACGGCCCCGCACCGGCAACGGACCGACAGCGCACCGACGGTGGACCGGCAACGGACCCACGGTGGACCGGGCGCACAGTGGCAGGCCTCACATCGGGACGGCTCATCGCGCTCCCGTCGATCGTCCATGATGAGCGGATGCTCAGGTTCATGCCCGTCGGGGACTCCATGACGATCGGTAGCGCGGGCGAACACACATGGCGCTACCGGATGTGGCAGCACCTGCGGACGACGTACGGGGGCCCGTTCAGGATCGTCGGTCCGCGCGAGACGCTCTACGACATGGCGACGGGCGCCCCGGACTCCTACGAGTACGCCGACCCCGACTTCCCGCGCGGTCATCTGGCGGGCTGGGGCGAGGGCTGGCAGCACATGGCGCCGGTCATCGGCGAGACGGTCCGCGCGCAGCGCGCCGACGTCCTGCTGGTCTCCCTCGGCCTGATCGACCTGGGTTTCTACACCAACGCGGTGCAGACGGCCGACAACGTCCGCCTGTTCGTGGCGGGGGCCCGGGCCGCGAACCCGCGGGTGCGGATGGTGCTGCTCCCGGTGATACCGAACGTGCGCGCCACGTCGGACGCCCCCTTCGCCGCCGAGGTCGCCGCGTTCAACGAGCTGCTCGCCAAGACGGTCGCCGACCTCGACGAGCCGCGCTCCCCGCTGCTCCTGGCGTCCCCGCCCCCGTCGTACGACATCACCGTCGACACCTACGACGGCACCCATCCGAACGCGGGCGGCGAGCACAAGATCGCGGAGGGGTTCGCCGAGGCGATGCACCAGGCGTGGAGCCTGGGCGCGCCGTACGTCGCCGCGACGGTCTGAGCGGCCCGACGGCCCGGATGCCCGCATGAGGGCCCCTCCCGGGTGAACAGGGACCCCTGCCGCCCGTCGAAGCCGTGACGGGCCCAACCGGAGCCTTCTGAAGGGGTGTTGAGCCGGACGGTCCGCCGCCGGACGGCGCCTGCGCCGCCGGGGACGGGGACGGTGCCCTCCGGGCCGAGTGGCACCCTTGCTTCGAGCGGACTCCAGGGCGTTGGCTGGTGCGTCATGAAGTACACACAGCTCGGACGCACAGGGCTCAAGGTCAGCCGGATCGTCCTCGGCACCATGAATTTCGGACCGCAGACCGACGAAGGCGACAGCCACGCCATCATGGACGCGGCGCTGGACGCGGGTATCAACTATTTCGACACGGCGAACGTGTACGGCTGGGGCGAGAACAAGGGCCGTACCGAATCGATCATCGGGAACTGGTTCGCCAAGGGCGGCGACCGGCGGGAGCGGACGGTTCTCGCGACCAAGGTGTACGGGAACATGGGCGCCGAGGGCGAGCCGTGGCCCAACCAGGACAAGCTGTCCGCCCTGAACATCCGGCGGGCGGTCGACGCGAGCCTGAAGCGGCTGCGGACCGACCACATCGACATCTACCAGTTCCACCACGTCGACCGGTCGACGCCGTTCGAGGAGATCTGGCAGGCGATCGACGTCCTGGTGCGGCAGGGCAAGATCCTCTACGTGGGATCCAGCAACTTCCCCGGCTACAAGATCGCGCAGGCCAACGAGATCGCCGCGCGCCGCGGCGGCACCATCGGCCTGGTCAGTGAGCAGTGCCTGTACAACCTCGCCGAGCGGCGCGCCGAGATGGAGGTCATCCCGGCGGCGCAGGAGTACGGGCTCGGGGTCATCCCGTGGTCGCCGCTGAACGGCGGGCTGCTGGGCGGGGTCATCAGGAAGCAGGTGGAGGGCGGACGACGGGCGAGCGGCCGGTCCGCCGACGCCCTCGCCGACCCGGCCGTGCGCGACCGGATCCAGGCGTACGAGGACCTGCTCGACAAGCACGGTCTGGAGCCCGGGGAGGCGGCCCTGGCGTGGCTGCTGACCCGTCCCGGGGTGACAGGACCGATCGTCGGCCCGCGTACCGCGGAGCAGTTGGAGTCGGCGCTGCGCGCCGTGGAGCTGGAGCTGTCGCAGGAGGTCCTGGACGGTCTCGACGAGATCTTCCCGGGTCCGGGTCCCTCTCCGGAGGCGTTCGCCTGGTAGGACGGGCCGCGGGGCGCGTCCGGGGGCCGGCGGTGGCGGTCGCTACCTGACCGCCGCCAGTGCCACGACGACGAACATCAGCACGAGCACACCGGCCATGATCCGGTTTCGGGTCTTCGGGTTCACGCCATCGAGGTTAACGGGCCCGCTGCCCGGTCCTGTCGCCCGCCCCCAGCGGCCGGGCGGCGAGCGTCTCGTAGCGGGGCCGCTCACCGGGGATCCCGGAGGCCGGCAAGTTGCTGCGGACGAGACACAGCTCGCCCACCGTCCAGGTGCGTCCGGCGAAGCCGTCCAGGGCGGTGACGTACGGGGTGAAGTCGGCGGAGTCGCGGCTGCGGGCCAGGGTGAGGTGGGGCCGGTAGTGGCGGTGTTCCTCCATGGTGACGCCCGCCTTGCGGCCGGCGGCCTCCGCGCGGGCGGCCAGCAGCCGCAGGCTGTCGATGTCCCCGGTGGCGCCCGCCCACAGGGCGCGGCCGCCGAAGTGGCCGCCGCCGCGCAGGGCCAGCGGGAAGGGTGCGGTGCGGTGGGCGGCCCGGGTCAGCCGCTCGGTGAGGTCCGGCACGATGGCGTCGGCGACCTCGCCGTAGAAGGCGAGGGTGAAGTGCCAGCCGGGGCGGCCCGTCCAGCGCAGCGCGTCGGCGCCCGGTCTCCGCCGCAACAGGTCGGCCTCCGTGGCGAGTTCACGCACCGCGTCGGCGGGCGGCAGCACGGCCGCGAAGAGTCTCATGCGGCCACTTTCCCAGGCGGCGGCGCCCGCGTGGAGGGAATCCCCCGGTGGCCCGTTCTCCCCGTACGGGACGGCCGGCCCCCTCGCGGTGCGGGGGCCGGCCGTCACGTCGGGCCGGCGGATCGCCGGCGGGGTCTCACACCGTGGCCAGTTGCTCCTCGGTGCGGGTGCGCGGCACGAAGCGGACGCGGGGTGCGCCGCGGTGCCAGCCGAGGGAGACGCGCAGGCCGCCGAGACGCGCCAGGACGAGACCGATCGTGGTCGCCGCGGCCATCGAGACGAGGCCGCCGAGCGCGAAGCCGATCCGGGGACCGTAGGCGTCGGTGACCCAGCCGACCAGTGGGGCGCCCAGCGGGGAGCCGCCCATGAAGACCATCATGAACAGCGCCATGACCCGGCCGCGCATGGCGGGGTCGGTGGCCATCTGGACCGAGGTGTTGGCGGTGACGTTCACGGTCAGGCCGGCGATGCCGATCGGGACCATCAGCAGGGCGAACAGCCACAGCGAGGGTGCCGTCGCGGCGACCACTTCGAGCGCGCCGAAGGCGACGGCCGCCGCGATCAGCACGCGCAGCCGTGCCGTGCCGCGCCGGGCGGCGAGCAGCGCGCCGGCCAGTGAGCCGAGCGCCATCAGCGTGTTGAAGAGGCTGTAGGCGCCGGCGCCGGCGTGGAAGGTGTCGTCCGCGTACGCCGACAGCCAGACGGGGAAGTTGAACCCGAAGGTGCCGATGAAGCCGACGAGGACGATCGGCCAGATCAGGTCGGGGCGGCCGGCGACGTAGCGCAGGCCTTCGCGGAGCTGGCCCTTGCCGCGCGGGGTCCGCTGGACGACGTGGAGTTCGCGGGCGCGCATCAGGAGCAGGCCCACGATGGGTGCCACGAACGACAGGCCGTTGAGGAGGAAGGCCCATCCGGTGCCGACGCCGGTGATCAGGAGTCCGGCGACGGCGGGGCCGACCAGGCGTGCGGACTGGAAGTTGGCCGAGTTCAGGCTGACGGCGTTCTGCAGCTGGCCCGGTCCGACCATCTCGGAGACGAAGGACTGGCGGGCCGGGTTGTCGACGACGGTGGCGAGACCGACGGCGAACGCGGCGAGGTAGACGTGCCAGACCTGGACGTGTCCGGAGAGGGTGAGGAAGGCGAGCGCCAGGCCGGTGAGGGCCATCGCCGTCTGGGTGACGAGCAGCGTGGGGCGCTTGGGGAGCCGGTCGACGAGGACGCCGCCGTACAGGCCGAAGAGCAGCATCGGCAGGAACTGCAGGGCGGTGGTGATGCCGACGGCGGCGGAGGAGCCGGTCAGGCTCAGCACCAGCCAGTCCTGGGCGATGCGCTGCATCCAGGTGCCGGTGTTGGAGACGACCTGGCCCATGAAGAACAGCCGGTAGTTGCGGACCTTCAGCGAGCTGAACATCGAGGATGAGCGCGGGGTGCGGGGGGAGGGGCCGGCGGTGGCCGGCGAGGTGCCCGGGGTCTCCGGGCCGGCCGCGGGGGTCCCGGCGGTCGCCGAGGGGGTCGCGGGCGTGGTCTGTGCGGGGTCCTCGGCCTGTGCGGGGTTCGCGGTGGCCGGGGAGGTTCCGGCGGTGGCCGGGGAGTCGTGGGCGGCTGAGGAGTCGTGGGTGGCTGGTGCGGGGGCGGAGTGTGCTCCGGGTCCCGTACTCAAAAGGGCTCGCCTCCGGGGAGTCGTGGACGTCGGCGTCATGGGGGGCGTCGGCGCTTGCTGGGAGCGGCCCCCGCCGATCCGGGATCGGTGGGGGCCGGTGGTGCGGGTCAGATGTGGGCGAGCTTCTCCAGGACGGGGGCGGCCTCGCGGAGCTTGGCCCACTCGTCCTCGTCGAGGGCCTCGACCAGCCCGGCCAGGAACGCGTTCCGCTTGCGGCGGCTCTCTTCGAGCATGGCCTCCGCCTTGTCGGTCTGCGTGACGACCTTCTGGCGCCGGTCCTCGGGGTGCGGCTCCAGCCTGACGAGACCCTTGGCCTCCAGGAGGGCGACGATGCGCGTCATGGACGGCGGCTGTACGTGCTCCTTGCGGGCCAGTTCGCCGGGCGTGGCGGTGCCGCAGCGGGCGAGGGTGCCGAGCACCGACATCTCGGTCGGGCTCAGCGACTCGTCGACCCGCTGGTGCTTGAGTCGACGCGACAACCGCATCACTGCGGATCGCAAGGCGTTCACGGCGGCCTCGTCGTCGCCCTGGGTGAGGTCAGGCATGTTCTTTAGCGTAACTCATTACTCTCGCTAAAGACCAACGGGGGTGCCCGTGAACCGCGCCACCGAACCCCGAGGTCACTCATATGAGTGAGCCGGATCCGGAAAGCGACCCGGCGCCGCCCGGCATGCGGCGACCCTCGACTCCATGGGGACCAGCGTGCTCAGCCTGCGTATAGACGGGGAGCTGCTCGACCGGCTCCGCCACCATGCCGCCAAACGCGGAATGAGCGTCCAGGACTATGTGGTCCGGACGCTCATTCGCGACGACTTCGACGAGCGGTTCCAGACCGCGGTCGACGAGACGGAGAAGTTCTACGGGGTCACGTGAGGCCTCGTGCCCGTGTCACCGTCCCCGGCCGGCTCAGGTCAGGCCGAGGGCCGGCATCAGGTAGTAGAAGGTGAACACCGCCGAGACCACGTACATCGCGACCGGGACGTCCCGCCCGCGGCCCGCCGCCAGGCGCAGCACCACGAAGGTGATGAAGCCCATGCCGATGCCGTTCGTGATCGAGTAGGTGAACGGCATCAGCATCATCGTCACGAAGGCCGGGATGGCGATCGTGTAGTCCGCCCAGTCGATCTCCTTGATCGAGTGGGACAGGATCAGGAAGCCGACCGCGATGAGCGCGGGGGTGGCGGCCTGGGACGGGACCATCGTGGCGACGGGGGTCAGGAAGAGGGCGACGGCGAAGAGCGCGCCGGTGACCACGTTCGCGAAGCCCGTGCGCGCGCCCTCGCCGACACCGGCCGTGGACTCCACGAAGCAGGTGGTGGCCGAGGAGGAGGAGGCGCCGCCCGCGGCGACGGCGATGCCGTCGACGAAGAGGACCTTGTTGATGCCGGGCATGTTGCCCTGGGCGTCGGTCAGCTTGGCCTCGTCGCCGATGCCCATGATCGTGCCCATCGCGTCGAAGAAGCACGACAGCAGCACGGTGAAGACGAAGAGGACGCCGGTCAGCACGCCGACCTTGTCGAAGCCGCCGAAGAGGCTGACCTTGCCGACGAGACCGAAGTCCGGGGAGGCGACCGGGTTGCCGGGCCACTTCGGGGTGGTCAGGCCCCAGGACGGGACCGTGGCGACGGCGTTGATGATCAGCGCGACGACGGTCATGGTGACGATCGAGATGAGGATCGCGCCCGGCACCTTGCGGACCATCAGGGCGAGCGTGAAGAGCGTGCCGAGGATGAAGACCAGGACCGGCCAGCCGGTGAGGTGTCCGTCGCCGCCGAGCTGGAGCGGGACGGTGGTCTGGGCGACGTCGGGGATGCGGGAGACGAAGCCGGAGTCGACCAGGCCGATCAGCATGATGAACAGGCCGATGCCGATGGCGATGCCCTTGCGCAGGCCGAGCGGCACGGCGTTCATCACGCGCTCGCGCAGACCGGTGGCGACCAGCAGCATCACGACGAAGCCGGCGAGGACCACCATGCCCATGGCGTCCGGCCAGGACATCCGGGGGGCGAGCTGCAGGGCGACGACCGTGTTCACCCCGAGGCCCGCCGCGAGCGCGATCGGCACGTTGCCGATGACGCCCATGAGGAGCGTGGTGAACGCGGCGGTCAGCACGGTGGCGGTGACGAGCTGCCCGCCGTCGAGGTGGTGCCCGTACATGTCCTTCGCGCTGCCCAGGATGATCGGGTTCAGCACGATGATGTACGCCATCGCGAAGAAGGTGGCGAAACCGCCGCGGATCTCGCGCGGGATGCTGGAGCCCCGCTCGGAGATCTTGAAGTAGCGGTCGAGGGCGCTCTGCGCGGGCCGGGACTCCGGCTCCTGCGGGGCGGGGGCCTGGGTGGCGGCCGAGGTGGACATGCGGGTCCTCAAACGAGCAGGGGAATGGGGAACATGATCAGGTCTGGCCAGTGTCCGGTCACCAACGGGTTTCCCCCAGGTTTCCGTTGGTGTTTCGTACGAATACAACCGGCCAGAGTTGGACGGTTTCAGTATGAACATATGAGTCCGAAATCGCTATCTCCGCGCGTAGACCGTTGGTATACAAGGGAAGCGAGGGTGCGGGCGTCGGCCGGATCCCGCTCCTCGTAAGCTGTGCACATGGCGAAGTGGACCCCCAAGCACGAGGCGCCGGAGCCCCTGGAGGGCCCCGTCGTCGCCACCATCACGGGCGGCACGATCCTCTGGTTCGTCCTCTTCCTGGTGCAGCTGCCGTTCTACGGCTGGTTCGACGACCACGGACACCTGTGGTGGCTGTGGACCTGCCTGGCCGGCGCGGGCCTCGGCCTGATCGGCATCTGGTACGTGCGCAGGCGCGACGCCGCCATCAAGCGCTCCCTGGCCGCGGGCACCCCCTCCCCCGTGACGGAGTAACCGACACCCCCCTCGGGCCCTCCCCTACGCCCACGGCAGCATTCCCCGCCGTCCCGTCCTCCCCAGGTCGGATCTTTCGGGCGCTCGGCGGGTGAAGCCGTTTATCCGCACGTACCGTCGAATGCATGACCCACATCGACGCGGGCGCCGGACTCGATCCCGTTCACCCCGTGCCCATACCCGTGGCCGGGCGGGCGGAGGGGCTGACCGCCGCCGAGGTGGCCGAGCGGGTCGCGCGCGGCGAGGTCAACGACGTCCCCGTCCGCAGCAGCCGGTCCATCGGGGAGATCGTCCGGGCCAACGTCTTCACCCGGTTCAACGCGATCATCGGCGTGCTCTGGCTGATCATGCTGGCCGTCGCGCCGTTCCAGGACAGCCTGTTCGGCTACGTGATCATCGCCAACACCGGCATCGGCATCATCCAGGAGTGGCGGGCCAAGAAGACCCTGGACTCCCTCGCGGTGATCGGCGAGGTGAAACCGACGGTCCGCAGGGACGGGGAGGCCACCGAGGTCAGCACCTCCGCGATCGTGCTCGGCGACCTCATCGAGATCGGGCCGGGCGACAAGGTCGTCGTCGACGGCACCTGCGCGGAGGCCGACGGACTGGAGATCGACGAGTCGCTGCTCACCGGCGAGGCGGACCCGGTGGTCAAGCACCCCGGGGACGAGGTGATGTCGGGCAGCTTCGTGGTCGCCGGCGGCGGCGCGTTCACCGCGACGAAGGTGGGCCGGGAGGCGTACGCGGCGCAGCTCGCGGAGGAGGCCTCGCGCTTCACCCTCGTCCAGTCCGAGCTGCGCACCGGTATCTCCACGATCCTCAAGTACGTGACGTGGATGATGATCCCGACCGCCATCGGCCTGATCATCAGCCAGCTCGTCGTCAAGCAGCACGGATTCAAGGACTCGGTCGCGCGCACCGTCGGCGGCATCGTGCCGATGGTCCCCGAGGGGCTCGTCCTGCTCACCTCCGTGGCCTTCGCCATCGGGGTCGTCCGGCTCGGCCGGAAACAGTGCCTCGTGCAGGAGCTTCCCGCCATCGAGGGCCTCGCCCGCATCGACACCGTCTGCCTCGACAAGACCGGCACCCTCACCGAGGGCGGCATGGACGTCACCGAACTGCGGCCCCTGGACGGCGCCGACGAGGAGTACGTGCGCAAGGTGCTCGGCGCGCTCGGCGCGTCCGACCCGCGGCCCAACGCCTCCCTCCAGGCGATCATCGCCGCCTACCCCGACAGCGAGGAGTGGCGCTGCACCGAGGCCCTGCCGTTCTCCTCCGCCCGCAAGTACAGCGGCGCCGGGTTCAGCGAGGGAGACGGCGAGTCGAGCACCTGGCTGCTCGGCGCCCCCGACGTACTGCTGGCCGAGGGTGACCCGGCGCTCGCCGAGACCGAGCGGCTGAACGAGGCGGGGCTGCGCGTGCTCCTGCTCGCCCGGACCACCAAGGACCTGGAGGACCCCGGCGCGAAGGAGGCCGCCCGGCCCACCGCGCTCGTCGTCCTGGAGCAGCGGCTGCGCCCGGACGCGGCGGAGACCCTGCGCTACTTCGCGGAGCAGGACGTCAAGGCCAAGGTCATCTCCGGCGACAACGCGGTGTCGGTGGGCGCCGTCGCCGACAAGCTCGGCCTCACCGGCGAGGTCGTCGACGCGCGCCGGCTGCCCTCCGACCAGGACGAGATGGCGAAGTCCCTGGAGAAGGGCACGGTGTTCGGCCGGGTCACCCCGCAGCAGAAGCGGGACATGGTCGGCGCCCTCCAGTCACGTGGCCACACCGTCGCGATGACCGGCGACGGGGTGAACGACGTGCTGGCCCTCAAGGACGCCGACATCGGCGTCAGCATGGGCTCGGGATCCGAGGCGACCCGCGCCGTGGCGCAGATCGTGCTGCTCAACAACAGTTTCTCGACGCTGCCCTCGGTGGTCGGGGAGGGCCGCCGGGTCATCGGGAACATCACCCGGGTGGCGACGCTGTTCCTGGTGAAGACGGTCTACTCGGTGCTGCTGGCCGTCCTCGTGGTGTGCTGGCAGGTCGAGTACCCGTTCCTGCCGCGCCACCTGACCCTGCTGTCCACCCTGACCATCGGCATCCCGGCGTTCTTCCTCGCCCTCGCGCCCAACAAGGAGCGGGCGAAGCCGCACTTCGTGCGGCGGGTGATGCGGTACTCGATCCCCGGCGGGGTCGTCGCGGGCGTCGCCACCTTCGTGACGTATCTGATCGCCCGTCACCACTACACCGGAGACGGCTCGCTGGACGCCGAGACGAGCGCCGCGACGCTGACGCTGTTCCTGATCTCGATGTGGGTGCTCGCGATCATCGCCCGGCCCTACACCTGGTGGCGGATCTGCCTCGTCGCCTCGATGGGCGGGGCGTTCCTGCTGGTGCTCGTCGTGCCGTGGCTCCAGCACTTCTTCGCGCTGAAGCTGGTCGGCACGACGATGCCGTGGATCGCGGTGCTGATCTCGGTGATCGCGGCGGCCGTCCTCGAAACCCTGTGGAGGCTGGTCGACCGCCGCGTCCCCGCGTGAGCGGTGTTACCGGCTACCGGGTGGGTTACTGCACGTCGACGTAGTCACCCGTGGCCTTGACGGCCGGGGTGGTCGAGGTGCCCGCGAAGTTGTAGCGGAAGTAGCCGTCGACGGTGGCCGTCGTGGTCGTCTTCAGGTTGCCCTTGGAGTCCGACTTCACCGTCTTGAGGGTGGACGTGTAGGTGGAGCTGGACTTCTTGCGGAACTGGAGGCCGACCGGCTGGACGGTGTACCCGGCGTACTTGTGGGTGTCCCAGTTGGCGCGCGACAGCAGGCCCGTGACCGTGATGGTCTTGCCCTTCTTGACCGGCTCGGGCGAGGCGTTGACCGTCAGCTTGGAGTAGCGCTGGAGCTTGGTGGTGGCCAGCGCGTCCTGCTCGGCGTAGCCGACCTTGCTCAGGTCGGCGTTCGGGTCGTTCAGGTCGACGCCGTTCAGCGCGATCGCGTAGCCGAAGGCCTTCCAGGTGGTCGCGTCCGCGTTGCGCAGCTCGTCGCGCGGGTCGATGTCGATCGTGCCCTTGCAGGTGGCGGCGGTCGACGAGGTCGCGGTGCAGGAGGGCCAGTTGTCTCCGAGCAGTTCGTTGTCGAACTCCTCGAAGGAGCCGCGGTAGATCTCGACGTCCATCAGGAAGTCATCGGCGGTGACGTCCACCGAGGCGGCGTGCTTGATGTTGTAGGTGACCGGGACGGAGACCACGTTGGTCGTTCCGGCGACGATCGGGTTGCCTCCGTTGACCTTCACGTTGGAGAAGGTCAGGTCGATCGCGTAGGGCTCACCGTCGGAGCCGGTGGAGCCGGTGAACGGGGTCTTGCCCGCGGCGGCGTGGGCGGCCTCGCGCACCTTCGCGACGTCCGCGCGGTGGTCGGCGGAGCCGACGGCGTGGGCGCCGGGCACGGCGAGGGCGGAGAGGGCCAGGGCGCCGGAGACGGCGGCCACGGTGGCACGTATACGCATGCGATCCCCAAGTGGAGAAAGGGGCCCGGCCGGTGGTCGTTCCTCGCGGTTCGTCGACACCAGGGGCCCAAGTGATCGTGGAGTCTGTTGACTCCGGTGATCAGATCAGCGACCCGTGCGAATAGTTGTACGGGTGATGAAGATTTTGTGTACGCGTTACCAAGATCACAGCGGGGTGGGCGGAGAAACCGCCCACCCCGTACGCAATCGGTCCCGGACCGCTCAGTCGAACCAGCGGTCCCGGGCCAGTTCCTCGGTGCGGGACGGGTCCTCCAGCAGGGCGGCGACCTCGAAGCGGCGCGGCCACTGGCCCGCCGACCAGGCGAGCCCGGCGGCCACGCCCTCCACGGTGGCGGCGTGCAGCACACCGTCGCGGGTGCGCCGCCAGTCCAGCTCGGTGCCGTCCACGACGAGTTCCTCGTGCTCCAGGTACGAGGCGGGCGTCGCCGGCCCCAGCAGGAGCCGTACGGACTCCGGGACGTCGTGCTCGGTGCCCTCGGAGGTGACCTCGCCGGTGACGGACTCGCTGAGCCGCCGCACCTGGAACAGTTCGGCGAGCTCCGCCGCCCGTGCCGGACGCACCGGCAGCAGCGGCACCCCGTCGGTGAAGGCCAGCAGGTCGGGCGAGTCGACGACCACGGCGTCGGCCGCGTCCACCACCCGCACCTCGCCGTCCACGACGGCCCGCAGCTCGTCCGGCAGGGTCACCCGCTCGGGATCGAGGTCGGCCAGCGCGCCGTAGAGGGCGTGCAGTTGGGCGCCGGAGACCTCGCGGTCGGGGTCGGCGAGCCGGTCGAGGAGTTCGGCGGCGCCGCCGGGCTCGTCGAGCAGGGCGGCCACCGACGTGCGGACGCCGAGGGCCCGCAGGACCTGTTCGTCGTCGAAGCCCGTCGCGTCGACCTCGTCGTACAGGCCGCGCAGCAGCGGATCGCCGCCGGCCGCGCGCAGACCGGCCGGGCGGCGTCCGTCGAGCACCGGATGCCCGCGCAGCCACCACGCCGTGTAGGGCCGGACGACCTCGAGGGTGCCGTCGGGGAGCAGGACGCGCACCTGCTGGGTGATCGCGTCCCGCAGCGGCGGCTGGGCGAGCAGCGCCAGCGCCTGCGGCCACCGGTCGTCGTCCACCAGGTCCAGGTCCCGTACGGCGACGATCTCGGTGGCGACGGGCGGTACCGGCGAGTCGGGCAACCGGTCCAGGACGTCCTCGCACCACACGTCCACCGCGTCGAGCAGACCCGCGTCGTCGGGCTGGGCGAAGTCCCCCTCGCGGGGCTCCAGTTCGTCCGGGTCGAGGACGACGTCGGTGGCCCGCACCAGGGCGAAGCCCGCGAGCACCCCGCAGGCGGCGAGCGGCTGCCCGCCCCAGCGGTCCGCCAGTTCCGCGTCGACGAAGGCGAGTTCGTCCTCGCGCATCACCTGGGCGAACGGGCTTCCCGGCAGCACGAGTTCACCGGCGGGCGCGAGTTCGCCCTCCTCGTCCGGCAGGGCCAGCGCGCCGAGCCAGGGCTCGTCGCCGGGTGCGAGACCCGCGTCGCGCACCAGGGCGAGCACGGTGTCCGCCAGTTCCTCCGCGTCCGGGGTGTCCTCGTCCCAGGCGCCGCCCTCGTCGTCCAGCGAGGCGGCCACCGCGGCCCGCACCTGCGGGGTGGTGAGCACCGAGCGGGGCGTCGCGGGCAGTGCGCCCAGCTTCTCCAGGAGTGGATGCGCTGCGTCCGGGTGCGCGACCTTCAGGCCGAGCCGGGCGAGGGTGTCCGGCGCGACCAGCGAACCGTCGGCGGTGGGCAGCAGCACCTGGCGCGGCCCGATCGTCGTCCGGCCGTCGGCCAGCGGCACGGGAAGCCCCGACAGCCGGTCGGGGTCGACCCCGGCGAGGCTGTCGTAGAGGCGGTGCCACCAGCCCGGTTCCTTCTCCAGACCGGCGAGCCGGTCCACGGCCTCCGTGAGCGGGACCCGGGCGACGCCCAGGGTCCGCAGTTCCACGCGCCGTTCCAGCCCGGCGGGCAGCAGGCTCGGCAGGACCTCGGCGAGGACCCGCACCGTCTCGGCGCCCGCGCCCTCCACCACCTCCGCGTCCCGCGGCCGCAGCGCGGTCGGCTGCTCCGCCGGGCTGCTGCCGGGCCAGTCGACCGGGGTGTCCGCGGCCGGCGTGTCGTCCGGCGGTGCGGCGGGCGGCAGGAACGCGGTGCGCGGGAGCCGGTCCAGGACGGCCCGGCGCAGCGCGCCGTCCAGCTCGCCCTTGCCGAGGGGTCCCGGCACCAGGTCGATGATCCCGGTGTCCACCGGCCGCCACGCGGCGAGCAGTTCCGCGTACGCGTCCGCCGCGCGCTCCACCAGGAAGTCGGTCAGCGGGCCGGGGGCCGCGTGGCGCCGGGTGGTGTCGAGCGGGAGGGACGCGATGAGCAGCGCGGGCACGCCGAGCGCCTCGTCGCTGGGGGTCGGCGCGTGCACGACGGGGCTGGTCCGGGGGCGGGCCGGGGCGCCGTCCGCGTCGACGGGGACGGCCCAGGTCACGGACCAGTGCGGCCGCAGCCGCTCCTCGACCGGCCGGTCGGCGAGCAGGGCGGCGTCGAGGGAGCCGTGCCGGGCGACGGTGCGGTAGCGGGTGGTGCCGTCGCGGGAGTCGTCGATGGTGACGAGGCCGTGGGTGGCGGCGGGCGCCCGCGGGTCGCCTGCGCCGGTGCCGTACGCGGTGCCGTACGCGGTGCCGGTGGCCGCCGGGGCGGGGGCGTGTTCGGCGTCCTCGTCGTCGCCGGGGCGGGTGCGCCGGAGGGTGCGGACCTCCCCCTCGCCGGTCTCGACGACCACTTCCTCCAGGCCGGGCAGGGCCAGCAGGAGGGCGTCGTCGACGGTGCGCAGGAGGCGCTCGGCGAGGTCCTCGGCCGCGGAGTCGCGCAGCGGGAGGATCACGGCCGTGTCGTACGGGTCGGGGGCGGTGCCCTCGGCGGCGAACGGCAGCCGGAGCAGCGGTACATGGCCGTCGCGGCGGCGGATCTCGTCACCGAGGCCCGCGCTGTCACCGGCGGTGCCGGCGGCGAGGTCGCGGGCTTCGGCGAGGGCCCAGCGGACGCCGCCGTGCCGGCCGACGACCGCGGGTTCGTCCGTGACCGCGAGGACCGCGGCGAAGCCGACGCCGAACCGGCCGACGGCCGTGTCGTGGGCGTCCCGCTTCGAGGAGGCGCGCAGCGTGGAGAGCGACTCGACGCCTGCCGCGTCGAGAGGGGCGCCGGTGTTGGCCGCGATCAGGACGCCGTCGCGCAGCGTCAGCCGGAGGCGGCCGGGGATGCCGGCGCGGGCTGCGGCGTCGGCGGCGTTCTGGGCCAGCTCCACGACGAGCCGGTCGCGGTACCCGCCGAGGACGAGGTCCTCCTCCGCGTTGGCGTCCTCGCGGAACCGGGCGGGGCTGGCCGCCCAGGCGTCGAGTACGCCACGGCGCAGGCGCGCCGTGCCGAACGGGTCCGCGCCCTCGGCCGCGGGCCGCACGAACTTACTCACGGATTCACTCTCCCTCTCGGGTGGCGCGGCCGCGCGGGCGGCGGGTCGCGGCTCGAAGGTACCCCGCGCTCTCCTGTCCTCCCGCCGGGGGCGGCGGCCGGTGGGGGTCGGGCGCGCGCCGGACGCCGGCTGCGGGTCGTGCAGGGCGGGGGTTCAGGGCGCAGTCCGTGCGGCCGCGGGTTTCAGCCCCTCCGGCGGGGAATTCAGCCCTCACGCCGGACGCCGGAATCCAGTCCCTCCGACGTTTGAGGAGCGGGGTACGGGGCGGAGCCCCGGGTACGGGGCGGAGCCCCGGGTACGGGGCGGGTAGGGGCGGAGGAGGCGAGAAAAGCTGTGACCCGTCCCGGGGAAAGGGGCCGAAAGTGGCCCCCGCCCGGGACAGCGGGCCGCTACGAGTGGCCGAGTTCCGCCGTGGACTCGTCGGGGGCCGCGGAGACCGACCCGGAGTCGGGCGACGGCCGCAGGGGGAACGGGTCCACCCGGGTCTCGTCGATCACCGGCTGAGGCGGCCGCGGAGGCGCCGGCATGACGGCGGCCTCGGAATGCCCTCCGCACCCGTACGCGAGGGACACCACATGACCGTCGGCGGGCGAGAACTCGTTCGCGCAGACCCCGAACGCCTGTCCGAGCGTCCCGCCGATCCGGTTGAGGAAGCCACAGCTGACGCAGGTCGCGGGCGCGGCCTGCGCCATCGCGGTCTTGGGCCCGTACGCCTCTTCCCAGCGGTCGGCGGCGACGTGCAGGCCGTAGCGGGACAGGACCCGGGCCCGGCGCAGGCCGAGTTCCTCGGCGACCGCGGCGATCGAGCCGCGGCGCGGGGCCATCGGGAGGTTCGCGGGGGTGCCCGCGGTCACCTCGATGTCCTCGGCCTCCACCAGCTCGGCCATGTCGTCCGAGACGGCGGAGTTCGGCGCGGGCTCGTCCTCGCCGGAGAAGCCGGGTTCGAGCCGCAGGTCCTCGGCGTCCGTGGGCAGCAGGTCGCCGGGCCCCATGTCACCGGGGCGGAGCCGCTCGCTCCACGGCACCCACTCGGGGGCCAGCAGCGCGTCCGTCCCCGGGAGGAGCACCGTCTCGTCAAGGGTGACGAGCTTCGCGCGGGAGGCGCGGGCCACGGTGGACGCCCAGCGCCAGCCGCGGTAGCCCGGTTCCTTGCACTCGAAGTAGTGCGTGACAACACGGTCCCCCTCGGAGACCATCCCGAGGTGCTCGCCGACGATGCCGGGATACGCGACCTCCTCGGCGGCCGTACGGGCGAGGTCGATCGCCTCGGCGCACAGGCGGTCAGGGGTGCGGCTTCGCGTTGTCGCTGCGCTCACAGGTATCGCTTCTCTCCTACGCCGTCTCACGGGTGCGCCATTCCTCCGGCGGGGGTGCGAACGGAGCGGACCGGTGGGCCGCGTCGACGTCCGCGCCCGATCGCACTCGGGCGCACCTACGCCATCCATTCTGCGGGATGGCCGAGAGGCGCGCGGCCGAGAACAATCGCCGCATGCGCGTTACGCACGCTACCTTCTCCTGGCCCCTGGGCCCACACCGGCGGGCGTCTTCGGCGCTCCGCGCCGGGATCCGGGCGGCTCCGCGGCGTGCCGCCGGGCCGCCGGACGCCGCCGCTGCGAGGTCCCGCGCCACGGCTCCCGCACGCCCCGGCGCGCCCCGCTCCCCCACAAGCCGCCGCCCCCCATCCGCGCGGTAACCGCACTACAAACCCCGATCTCGGGGCACTATGACGGGGTGGCATCCGCAAGGTCGCCCCAGGGAGCCACCGGTGTCGGTGGCGCCAAGGGCAGCAACCAAGGTGGCGGATCGGGCCGAGTGAGCGGTTCCGTCCGTGCGGTGGGGCGTGCCCTGAACTTCCCCGTGACGAAGACGGCGCGCGGCATCCGCCGGGCGACGCACGCGCACGGGGCGGGCGAGTCGGGCCTCGGAAAACTCATCGAACTGCACGCGGTGAACGGCGCGGGCGACGTCATGATCACCGTGGCGCTGGCGTCCACGGTGTTCTTCTCGGTGCCGACCGACGAGGCACGCGGCCGGGTGGCTCTCTACCTGGGCATCACGATGGCGCCCTTCGCGCTGCTGGCCCCGGTGATCGGCCCGCTCCTGGACCGGCTGCCGCACGGCCGGCGCGCCGCGATGGCGGGTTCGATGCTCGCCCGGGCCATGCTCGCGCTGATGCTGGCGGGCGCGGTGGTGAGCGGCACGTTCGAGCTGTATCCGGCGGCGCTCGGGGTGCTGGTGGCCTCGAAGGCGTACGGCGTGGTGCGCAGCGCCGTGGTGCCCCGGCTGCTGCCGCCGAACTTCTCCCTGGTCAAGGCCAACTCACGGGTCACACTGGGCGGGCTCCTGGCCACCGGTGTGGCCGCGCCCATCGGGGCGCTGCTCCAGTCGCTGGGCGCCCGCTATCCGCTCTACGGCGCCTTCGTGATCTTCATCGCGGGTACGTTCCTGTCCTTCTCGCTGCCGCCGAAGGTCGACTCCGCCAAGGGTGAGGACAGGGCGCTGCTCGCCGCGGACGAGGAGCATCTGCACGGCCCGCACCTGAAGAAGCCGCCGCGTCCGGGGCTGCGGACGGTGGGGACGGCCGTCACGCACGCGCTCGCCGCCAACGCCTCGCTGCGCTGTCTGTCCGGCTTCCTGATCTTCTTCCTCGCGTTCCTGCTGCGCGAGCACCCGCTGAGCGGCAAGAGCGCGGCGGTCTCGCTGGGCCTGGTGGCCGTCTCCGCGGGCGTGGGCAACGCGCTCGGCACGGCGGTCGGAGCCTGGCTGAAGCAGCGCGCTCCGGAGCTCATCGTCGTGACGGTCGTGGCGTTCGTGCTGGGCGCCGCGATCACGGCGGCGGTCTTCTTCAGCACCGCGCTGGTCGCCTGCCTGGCGGCCGTCGCCGGGTTCGCGCAGGCCCTCGCGAAGCTGTCCCTGGACGCGATGATCCAGCGAGACGTCCCCGAGCTGGTCCGCAACTCCGCCTTCGCCCGCTCCGAGACACTGCTCCAGATGGCCTGGGTCCTCGGCGGCGCCATCGGAATCGCGATGCCGCTGAACGGATCGCTCGGCCTGTCGGTGGCCGCAGGGATCGTCGCCCTCGGCTGGCTGACGACCGTGCGGGGGCTGCTTTCCGTGGCCCGGCGCGGGGGTTCGGGGCGCGGGCGGGTGTCCTGAGCCGCGCGGCAGGCCGTCGGGGCCGCACGGGTCCGCGTACGGCACGCCGTACCCCACGTGGGGGGACTGGTGGGCGCGCCCGATAGCCTTCGGCCATGACCTCCCTGCCCCGCGGCAGAGCCGCTAATGGACGACGCGCCGCCCGCAGCCGCCGCGCCGTCGCCACCGTCGGCGCCGTTTCCGCCGGACTCCTCGCCCTGTCCGCCTGCGACAAGCCGACGCCGCTGGCCACCGTCACGGTCGGCGACAGCTCGGTGAGTTCCGAGACCGACTGCTACAACGACGGCGACGCGGTGAAGACCGCCGACCTGGCAAAGTGCCTGCAGTCCAAGGACATCAAGTCCATCAAGGTCGATCCCGACGCGACCGTGCGCTTCGGTGTGGACCCGAAGATCGCGGACAAGGGCTGGACGATCCTGATGAACGGTCAGCCCCTGACCGACGCCAGCACGAAGACGTACCGGACCATCCCGGGCAGCGTGTTCTTCAACGAGCAGTACGGCGCCAAGGGCAACTCGACGGTCGTCTCCATCAAGGAGGGCGAGAAGGACGTGTCGGGTCTGTGGTCCTTCAAGTTCGAGAAGGACGCCTGATCACTGCCGCTGGGCGCAGGGTGCTCGTGGCCACCGCCGTCCCCGCCGAACGGGACGCGGTGGCCGGGGTGTCTCACGGCCCGGGCCGTGAGACACGGCTCCCCGGGGCGACCCTGCTCCGGGCCGGCGGCCTCGATCTGCTGGCCGCCGGTGTGGGGCCGGCCCTCGCCGCCTCCTCCGTCTCCGCCGCGCTCACCGCGGCGGCCCTCGCGGGCACGCCGTACGGCCTCGTCGTCTGTGCCGGGGTCGCGGGCGGTTTCCAGCCCGGCGCGCCGGTCGGATCGCTGGTGGTCGCCGACGACATCGTCGCCGCCGACCTGGGCGCCGAGTCCCCCGAGGGCTTCCTCCCGGTCACCGAGCTGGGCTTCGGGACCGTCAGCCACCGGCCGCCGGAATCACTCGTACGAGAGGTCGCGGCCGTCACCGGCGGGCAGGTCGGGACGGTGCTCACCGTGTCGACCGTGACCGGCAGCGCGGCTCGCGCCGCCGAACTGCGCGCCCGGCACCCGCTGGCCCTCGCCGAGGCGATGGAGGGCTTCGGCGTCGCCGAGGCGGCCGGCGCGCACGGGGTGCCGGTGCTGGAGATCCGCGCGGTTTCCAATCCCGTCGGCCCGCGTGACCGCGCCGCGTGGCGCATCGGCGACGCGCTCGCCGCACTCGCCGGGGCGTTCGGGAAGCTGACGCCCCTCCTGGAGAGTTGGAACGGACATGACCGTACGCACTGAACCTTCCGAAGACCTGCGGATCGCCTACTCGCCCTGCCCGAACGACACCTTCGTCTTCGACGCCTGGGCGCACGGCCGGATCCCGGGGGCGCCCCCGCTCGACGTGACGTTCGCGGACATCGACATCACCAACGGCATGGCCGAGCGCGGCGAGTTCGACGTGCTGAAGGTGTCGTACGCCGTCCTGCCGTACGTCCTCGACGACTACGCGCTGCTGCCGTGCGGCGGTGCGCTGGGCCGGGGCTGCGGGCCGCTGGTGCTCACGCGGGAGGCGGGCGCCGACCTGACGGGCCGTACGGTCGCGGTGCCGAGCGAGAGGTCGACGGCGTATCTGCTGTTCCGGCTGTGGGCGGCGGACACCGTGCCCGGCGGGGTCGGCGAGATCGTCGTCATGCCGTTCCACGAGATCATGCCGGCGGTGCGGGACGGGAAGGTCGACGCGGGTCTCGTCATCCACGAGGCGCGTTTCACGTACCAGAACTACGGGCTGCACAAACTGGCCGACATGGGCGAGCACTGGGAGCGGACGACCGGGCTGCCGATCCCGCTGGGCGCGATCATCGCGCGGCGCTCGCTGGGCACCGAGCGGCTGCGGGCGCTCGCCGACGCCACCCGTGCCTCGGTGCGCGCCGCCTGGGACGACCCGGAGGCGTCCCGCGCCTACGTCCTGGAGCACGCCCAGGAGATGGACCCGAAGGTCGCGGACCAGCACATCGGCCTGTACGTGAACGAGTTCACGGCCGATCTCGGCGAGGACGGGTACGCGGCGATCCGCGGACTGCTCACGCGTGCGGCGGCCGAGGGGCTGGTACCGCCCCTCGGACCGGACGCGCTGGCCTTCCCCTGATCCGGGCGGATCCGGATCCCTTCGGTCGTCCGGATCCCTTCGGTCAGACGTCGAGCTGGTCGGCGACCGCGCGCAGCAGGCCCGCGATCTTGGAGCCGGAGGCCTTGTCGGGGTAGCGGCCCTTCTCGAGCATCGGCGTGATGTTCTCCAGGAGGGTCGTCAGGTCCTGGACGATGGACGCCAGTTCGTCGGGCTTGCGGCGCTGGGCCGCCGCGACCGAGGGGGTCGGGTCGAGGATGGTCACCGAGAGCGCCTGGTCACCGCGCTGACCTGCGACGACTCCGAACTCCACCCGCTGGCCGGGCTTGAGAGCTTCGACTCCGGCGGGCAGGACCGAGGAATGGACGAAGACGTCGCCGCCGTCGTCGCGGGAGAGAAAGCCGAAGCCCTTCTCACTGTTGAACCACTTGACCTTGCCCGTTGGCACCGTCTGTCCTCGTCCTCGTACTCGTCGGGAACTGCTCGGGAGAATCTTCGGGAGACCGCTCGGGTCGTTGCAGGGGCAACTGCCCGTGAAACGGCCCCGGATAGCACGACAGCGGGTCGCCCGACCCGCCGGTACCAAGGCTAATGGTCCGGCGGCCGGTGACAAGACGTCGCCGGATTGTTCCTTCGCGCAGGGAACTACCCTGGTCGAGTGCGTGACAAAACCCAAGCGAATTCCCGCGAAGCCGGGGACCGGCTGATCCGTGCCGGTGCCATCGTGTTCTTCATCGGAGCCGTGGCCACTCTGGTCACCGTGGCCCCGCTGTTCCTCGGCACAAATCCTTTTCCGACCTACATGTTCGGGCTGAGCATGTTCATGGGGGTCGGCTTCCTGCTGGCGGCGGCCGGCGTGCTGCAGTCCGTCGCGGAGGGCCGCCGCAGGGCGCGCGCCTCGAGCTCCTGACCGGCGGGGCGCTCCGCGGCCTCGCCCCGTCCGCCCGGCTCCGCCTAGCGGTGGTTCTCCAGCCAGGCCGGGAACTCGGTGAGGTCGGCGAGGACCACGTCGGCGCCCGCTGCGCGCAGTTCCTCCGCGTCGCACGGGCCGGTCGCCACGCCCACCGCGTACGCCCGCGCCGTGTGCGCGCCGCGTACGTCGCCGGTGTGGTCGCCGACGTACACGCTCGCGCCGTGCTCGCGCAGCGCCACCGCCTTCTGCTCGGCCCACAGGTTGCCGACGAGTTCGTCGGCCGCGATGCCCAGGTGGTCCAGGTGCAGCCGGGCGTTGGGCTCCCACTTCGCGGTGACGACGACCGTGCGCCCGCCGGCCGCACGGACCGCTTCGACGGCCTCGCGGGCGCCGGGCATCGCGAGCGTCCCGGTGATGGCGTGCGCCGGGTACATCTCGCGGTAGAGGTCGGCGATCGTCGCGACGTCCGCGGCGGGGAACCAGTTGGCCAGTTCGTCCTCCAGCGGCGGACCGAGCCGGGTCACGACGAGATCGGCGTCGATGTACGTCCCCGTCCGCGCCGCCATCGCGGTGTAGCAGGCGTGGATCCCGGGGCGGGAGTCGATCAGGGTCATGTCGAGGTCGAAACCGACGGTCAGCGCGGGGGCAGTCATATGCGCCATTGTGCCCAGGCCGCCCGCGGGCCGGTCGAGGCACCCCTCGCGGGGCGGGACCGCGGCTGCCGGACGCCTTGTGCGGGCCGTCGGGCTCAGCGGCGGCGCTGGGAGCGCCAGACCAGGTACAGGGCGGAGGCCACGGCTGCCGCGCGGACGACCCAGGGCCAGGTCTCGGCCATCGCGTCGCTCATGTGACCGTCGGCGACGGGGTCGCCCCAGCGGCCGTTCTGCCGGCCCCAGAGCCAGACGAGGCCGCCCGTGACCGCGAGGCCGGGCAGCACCAGGACCGCCCACTTCGACTCGGCGGGGGTGAGCCGGCGGGATCCGTAGGCGATCAGCCAGCCGAGGCCGAGGGCGAACCAGTTGCCGAGCACGGCGCCGGCGACCAGGAGGACGGCGGCGAGCAGCAGGAGCGGATTGGTGGAGGCGGCGAGGGGCGAACGGCGGCGTACGACGACGGGGGCGACGACCGTCGCGTCCACGGCGCCCGGTGCGGCCGCCTTGCCCCGGTTCCTCTTCACGAACCGGGTCCAGCGCCTGCCGCCGCCCTTGCCGGTGTCGGTCCCGTCGGTCCGCGCGGCCTTCTCCGCCGCCGCCTTGGCCGCTTCCTCCGCCGTGGGGTCCTTACGAGGGGGCGGCGGCTTGAGCAGCTCGGGGATCTCCACGCCGCCCGTGAACCCGGGGACGCTGTCGCCGAGGCCGAAGGGGCTGCCGGTGACCCGCCACCAGTCCGGCTGGGTGGCGCTGTCGCCCAGTTCGTACGCGGCGGCCAGATGGGGCGGGGAGGGGACGTCGGCCCCGCTGTCCTCGGCGGGCGGGGTCTCGGCGGGGCGCGGGCGGGGGACGACGCGGCGCAGTCCCTTGGGGCGGTCCTGCGGGGTGTCGGCGCGCCGGCCGGGTACGGCGGCCCGGGTGTCGGTGGCCGCGGCGGGGACGGTGCCCGAGGAGGAGCCGGAGCCCGGTCGGCGGCCCGCTCCGGCCGCGGAGACGACGGCGTCGGGGGTGCCGAGCCGCTCGAGGAGGCGGCGGACGGCGGCGGGGCTGTCCGCGGTGTCGTTGGCCCTGCTGCGGTCGATCTCGCCGCGCAGCTCCGTGACCAGGCGCATCCGGGTCGCCGAAGGCAACTGCCGCTGCTGGGCCAGGTCGCCGACCCGGCTCAGGTAGTCGAAGACCAGCTGGTCGCTCTCGATCCCCACGAAGTCCCCTCCGGGGCGGGTGCGTTGGATTCCCCGTGGTGACGAAGGTACCGGTTTTTCCCCGCCGGGGAGGGGGCCGCCCCGTCCGTGGAACGCGGCCGCCGGGTACGCGTCCAGCCGTGCGGCGGCCCTCGGGGACATGTCACCCGCTAACGTTGACAGGATGAGCCCCGAGACGACCGCCCCGCGGTCCCTGGCGGAAGCACTCCGGGCGCGGGACGACGCCTCGCTGTCCGCCTTGCTGCGTTCCCGTCCCGACCTGATCACGCCCGTCCCCACGGATCTCACCCAGCTCGCCACCCGGGCGGGCACCCGGGCGTCGGTGGTGCGCGCCCTGGAGCGGCTCGACCGGTTCGCGCTCCAGACGGCCGAGGCCCTGGCCGTGGCCCCGGAACCGGCCGCGTACGGGGAACTGCTCGGGCTGCTGGCGGGGGACGACGCGGAACCCGCGGTGACGGCCGCCTTCCCGCACGCCCTCGGGACGCTCCGCGAGCAGGCGCTGGTCTGGGGGCCCGACGACCGGCTGCGGCTCGTGCGGACGGCCCGCGAGCTGCTCGCGCCGTCGCCGCAGCATCCTTCTCCCACGGGGCTCGGTCCCACGGTCGCCGAGGCCACCACGGGCATGTCGCCGGGCCGTATCCAGGAGATCGTGGCCGCGGCGGGGCTCGCGACGACGCACGACTCGGTGTCGGCGGTGGCGTCGCTCGGCGACCTGTTCGGCGACCGGGGGCGGATGTCGGCGCTGCTCGACGAGGCGCCCGCCGATGCGGTGGAGGTGCTGTCGCGGCTGGTGTGGGGGCCGCCCTACGGGCAGGTGACGGCGGAACCGGCGGCGCATCTGCGGTGGCTGATCGACCGGGGGCTGCTGCTGCCGACGGCGCCCGGCACGGTCGTCCTGCCGCGCGAGGTGGCCCTGCATCTGCGGGCGGGCCGAGCGCACCGCGTGACGGAGCCGGTGGCGCCCGCGGTCGAGGCCGCGACGACGCACCGTCCACAGGTTGTGGACGCCGCCGCGGCCGGTCAGGCGTACACGACGCTGGCGACGGTCGAGGAGCTGTTGAAGGACTGGCACGAGGGCGGTCCCGCCGTGCTGCGCGCGGGCGGCCTGAGCGTGCGGGACCTGAAGCGGACGGCGGTGGCGCTCGACGTCTCCGAGCCCGTCGCCGCGTTCTGGGTGGAACTCGCGCACGCGGCGGGCCTGGTGGCGTCCGACGGCGAGGCCGACGAGCGGTACGCGGCGACACCGGCCTACGACGAGTGGCTGGAGCTGCCCGCCGCCCAGCGCTGGGCGCGGCTCGCCTCGGCGTGGCTGGCGGCGACCCGTACGGCGGGGCTGGTCGGCGGACGGGACGCGAAGGACCGGACGCTCTCGGCGCTCGGCCCGAACCTCGACCGTTCGGCGGCGCCCGAGGTCCGCCATCGCGTTCTCGCGCTCCTCGGCACCCTGCCCGAGGGCTCCTCGCCCGCCCCGGACTCCCTGCTCGCCCGGCTGTACTGGGAGCGCCCGCCGCGCGGTGCCCGGACCCCCACGGACGACCTGCGGACCCGGCTGGCCCGGTGGACCCTGTCCGAGGCGGAGTTGCTCGGGGTGACCGGCCGGGGCGCGCTGTCCGCGCAGGGGCGGGCGCTGCTGGGCCTTCCGTCGTCGCCCGCCGTACCGAAGGCGGAGGCGTCGGGGCCGGGAGCCAAGCTGCCCGCGCACAAGCGGCACCATCCGGCGGACCGTGTCGTGGCCGGTGCCGTGCCGCGCTCCCCCGCCGAGCGGGCCGCCGCGGTGGAGCGGGCGGCCCGGCTGGTCGCGCCGCTGCTCCCCGAGCCGCTCGACCACGTGCTGCTCCAGGCGGACCTGACGGCGGTCGCGCCCGGCCCGCTGCAGCGTCCGCTGGCCGACACGCTCGGGGTGCTGGCGGACGTCGAGTCCAAGGGCGGCGCGACGGTCTACCGCTTCACCCCCGGCTCCGTACGCCGGGCCCTGGACGCCGGGCGTTCGGCCTCCGACCTGCACGCCTTCCTCGCCGCCCACTCCCGTACGCCCGTTCCGCAGCCGCTGGCCTACCTGATCGACGACGTGGCGCGCCGACACGGGCACCTGCGGATCGGGGCGGCGTCGGCCTACGTCCGCTGCGACGACGACGCCATGCTCAGCGAGATCCTCGCCGACAAGCGGTCGCAGGGGTTCAGGCTGCGCCGGCTCGCGCCCACGGTGCTGGCCGCGCAGGCCGACCCGGCGGCGCTCCTGGAGGGACTGCGGTCGATGGGCTTCGCACCGGCCGCGGAGTCCGCCGAGGGCGACGTGCTGATCACCCGGGCGCACGCCCACCGCACGCCGCCGCGCAGCGCACCCGAGCCGGTCCCGGACGGCCCGCCGGTGCCCGACGCGACGCTCCTCGGCGCGGCGGTCCGTGCCATCCGGGCCGGGGACCTCGCCTCGACGGCCCCGCGCAAGGAGGACCCGGCCGGCGGCGGCCCGGCGAGCGGCGAGCTGCCCCGCACCAGCTCCGCCGAGACCCTCGCCACCGTGCAGGCCGCCGTCCTCACCGGTGAGGCCCTGTGGATCGGCTACGTCAACGCCGAGGGCTCCGCCAGCCAGCGCGTCATCGCCCCCATCCGCGTCGAAGGCGGCTTCGTCACCGCGTACGACCACACGGCCGACGAGGTCCGCACCTACCCGCTGCACCGGGTGACGGGAGTGGCCGAACTCGACGACCAGCCGTGAGGACGCCGGTCGTGGCCCGGGCCGGTTTTGGGGCCGGGCCGACGACCAGCCGTGATCACCCCCCGGTAAGGCACACTGGACGTTTGGCCGAGCATCCGCGCCGGGTGCCGCCACGCAGAAAGGGACGGGTGTGAACGGACCCCTCATCGTCCAGTCCGACAAGACGCTCCTGCTCGAAGTGGATCACGAGCTGGCCGACGCCTGCCGTCGTGTGATCGCCCCCTTCGCCGAGCTGGAGCGGGCTCCCGAGCACATCCACACCTATCGCGTCACCCCCCTCGGGCTGTGGAACGCGCGGGCCGCCGGGCACGACGCCGAGCAGGTCGTGGACGCGCTCGTCGAGTTCAGCCGGTATCCGGTCCCGCACGCCCTGCTCGTGGACATCGCCGAGACGATGGACCGCTACGGCCGGCTCACCCTCAGCAAGCACCCCGCGCACGGTCTCGTCCTGACCACCACCGACCGGCCCGTCCTCGAAGAGGTGCTGCGCTCCAAGCGCGTCGCGCCGCTCGTCGGCCGGCGGATCGACGCCGACACCGTCGCCGTGCACCCCTCCGAGCGCGGGCAGATCAAGCAGACGCTGCTGAAGCTCGGCTGGCCGGCCGAGGACCTCGCCGGGTACGTCGACGGCGAGGCCCACGCCATCGACCTCGCGGAGGACGGCTGGGCGCTGCGGCCCTACCAGAAGCAGGCCGTGGAGAACTTCTGGCACGGCGGCTCCGGTGTCGTCGTCCTGCCCTGCGGCGCGGGCAAGACGCTGGTCGGGGCCGGTGCCATGGCGCAGGCCAAGGCCACCACGCTCATCCTCGTCACCAACACCGTCTCCGCCCGGCAGTGGAAGCACGAGCTGGTGAAGCGGACGTCGCTGACCGAGGAGGAGATCGGCGAGTACAGCGGTACGCGCAAGGAGATCCGCCCGGTCACCATCGCCACCTACCAGGTGCTGACGACCCGGCGGAAGGGCGTCTACCCGCACCTCGAACTCTTCGACTCCCGCGACTGGGGACTCATCGTCTACGACGAGGTCCACCTGCTGCCCGCGCCCGTCTTCAAGTTCACCGCCGACCTCCAGGCCCGGCGCCGGCTGGGACTGACCGCGACCCTCGTCCGGGAGGACGGCCGCGAGTCCGACGTCTTCTCCCTCATCGGCCCCAAGCGGTTCGACGCGCCGTGGAAGGAGATCGAGGCGCAGGGCTACATCGCGCCCGCCGACTGTGTCGAGGTGCGGGTGAACCTCACGGACGCGGAACGGATCGCGTACGCGACGGCCGAGACGGAGGAGAAGTACCGCTTCTGCGCCACCACGGCGACCAAGCGCAAGGTGACGGAGGCGCTGGTCCGGAAGTTCGCGGGCCAGCAGATCCTGGTGATCGGCCAGTACATCGACCAGCTCGACGAGCTGGGTGAGCACCTGAACGCGCCCGTCATCAAGGGCGAGACCAGCAACGCGCAGCGGGAGAAGCTGTTCGACGCGTTCCGTCAGGGCGAGATCAGCGTGCTCGTGGTGTCCAAGGTCGCGAACTTCTCCATCGACCTGCCGGAGGCCACGGTCGCCATCCAGGTGTCGGGCACCTTCGGGTCCCGTCAGGAGGAGGCCCAGCGCCTCGGCCGGGTCCTGCGGCCGAAGGCCGACGGCCACCAGGCCCACTTCTACTCGGTGGTCGCCCGGGACACCATCGACCAGGACTTCGCCGCGCACCGCCAGCGCTTCCTGGCCGAGCAGGGATACGCGTACCGGATCATGGACGCCGACGACCTGCTGACCGACAGCGGAAACTGACGGCGGGCGCCCGCGCCCCGGCGGTCACCGGGCGGGGCACGGTCGGGCGGCGTACGGCGGGTCAGCGGCGGCGGACGCCGGCTTCCTCGCCGTACTCGCCGAGCAGGACGACGTCGAACGCGGCGCCCGCGAAGACCTTCACGGCTCGCAGGGCGTCGCCGAGGCGGTGTCGGTGGTGGGCGGAGGTGACGGCCGTCGCCCCGCGGGAGGCGGCGCCGGGACGGGCAGGGCCTGGGGTGAAAGTGGCTGCACTCATACCTCCATGGTGCGACCCCGGTCCTCGAACGGCGTCGGTCTTCCGACCGAACCTGGGCGTCCCCGGGTCCCCCTCCGGTCCCGCCGTCCTACCCCTCGCGGCGGACCCGGCCCCCTAGGGGACTCCGCGCCCCGCCGTCCGCCGGCACGGCGGCGGGAGCGACACGGGGAGCGGCACCGGACACGGCAGCGCGGGCGACATCCTGCCTAGCCGTGAGGGCAGGAACCCGACGGGCTGCTGATGGGGGTCACCGCCGGGAGCAGGCAGGATGCGGTCCGGAACATCGTCCGGGAACGCGCGAAGCGCCCCGCACCGCCGGGAACACACCGGCACCGACAAGGAGTGAGAACGCCCGCCGCGGCCCGCACACCGGACCCCGTACGGGTGCCGGCGCCGAGGCGGCCGGCCCCGAGCCGGACCGACGCGACCGCTACGGCACCCAGCCCCGACAGCCGGAGCCGGTCCCGCTGAGCACGTCAGGTGACCTTCATGCCCAACCCCTCGTCCGCGCCCCACGCCGCCGCGACTGCCGCCCCCGTCCACCCCGGTGGCTTCCGGGCGTCCCCCAGACAGGTCCGGCTGATGCCGCTGATCGCGCTGATCTTCTTCAGCGTCTCCGGCGGCGCGTACGGCATCGAGAGTCTCTTCTCCTCGTCGGGGCCCGGCATGGGGTTGCTGCTGATCCTCGTCGCGCCGATCGTCTACGGGCTGCCGCACTCGCTCGTGGTGGCCGAGCTGGGCACCGCGATACCGGTCGAAGGCGGCTTCTACCACTGGGTCAAACGCGGGCTCGGCAATTTCTGGGGCTTCCAGTCGGCCCTGCTGACCTGGCTCTGCTCCTTCGTCGACATGGCCCTCTTCCCCCTGCTGTTCGCGAACTACCTCCAGTCGATGGTCTCGGCGGTCGCCCCCGGCAAGCACGTGCTGTTCGCGGTGGGTTCCCTGGAGATCGATCTCAACTGGCTGATCTGCGTGGGCGTCATCGTCGTCTTCACCCTCGTGAACCTCCTGGGCGCCGGATGGGTCGGCGAGTCCTCGCTGGTCTTCGGGGTGGTGTGCCTCACACCGATGCTCGTGCTGACGGGGATCGGCCTGTGGAAGCTGGTCAGCGACCCGTCCAACCCGGTCACCTCGCTCACCCTCGGCCATCAGCAGTCCACCGCTTCCGCGTTCGGCGCCGGGCTCTTCATCGTGATGTGGAACTACTGCGGCTGGGACCAGGTCTCCACGGTCGCCGGCGAGATGGAGAACCCCCGCCGTGACCTGCCGAAGGCCCTGTTCGCCTCGATCGGCCTGATCGTCGTCGCCTATCTGCTGCCGTGCCTGGCCGCGCTCACGGTGGGCCGGGACGGTGCGGCGGGCTGGGCGAACTGGGGCGACGGCTCCTTCGCCGAGGTCGGCAAGGTGCTCGGCGGCCCCTGGCTCCAGGCGGCGGTGACGATCGGCGGCATGTTCAGCGCGGTCGCCATGTTCTCCGCCCTGCTCGCCTCCAACAGCCGTCTCCCGCTGGTCCTCTCCCGCGACGGCTATCTGCCCGCCCGGCTGACCCACGAGTCGAAGCGCTTCAAGGCGCCGATCGCCTCCATCGTCGGCTCCTCCGCGATCTACGCCGTCTTCTGCCTCTCCAGCTTCGGCGACCTCGTCGTCGTCGACGTCTTCCTCACCAACGTCGTCATCCTGCTGGAGGTCGCCGCCCTCGTCGCCCTGCGGATCCGCGAACCCGGTCTGACCCGCCCGTACCGTGTGCCCGGCGGTTGGGCCGCCATCGCCGCGATCGTGGTGAGCCTGACCGCCGTCTGCGCCTTCGCGGCCTGGGCCCAGTACCAGGACTCCGGCACCCGGTCCGTCGTGTACGGCCTCGCCACGGTGGCGTTCAGCTTCGTCGTCTACCTCCCGCTGGAGCGGTGGCGTCGCGCCCGGATCCGCCGGGGCACGCTGCCCGACCTCGGTGCGCACAGCCCCGCCTACCTGGCCTGGCTCGCCGACGCCACGGACCGCGGACCCGGCGTCGAGGAACCCCTCGTCGCGCAGGCCGCCGTCGCCACGTCCGGAGTCACCCGGTAGAGGGACAGCGGGAGACCGCACCACCGGGCGGGAAGAGCGGAAAAGGACGGGCGCCGGAAGACCCATTGGCATCGGCATCCATCCCTCACCTAGAATCTCCGCTCTTGCCCGCCTCCCTTCGCGGAGTGCCGCCGTCCGGCCGGAAACCGGACGGCATCCGGAATCGCGCACGGATTCCGCAGAGATCCAGGACCCGAACCGCCTGGATCGTCTGGTCCGAGTCATCCGCATCACTCCCGCAGCAGGTCCCCGGAGGCAATTCCCGTGTCCACCCTGTCCGACGGTCCGTCCGGCGCGCCGTCCGAAGCCGGCGATCCCCTCTCCCGCGAACGTTCCCACCTCGGTCTGTCCCGTTCGGCGCTCCGCGCGATGCGCGAGGACGCCGAGAACCTCGACATCCGCGACGTCACCGCGAACTGGGTGAACGCGGAGGTCCTGCACCGGCAGATCGGGGAACGCATCAAGGCCCTCGCCGACCTCAGCCACACCCCGCTCTTCTTCGGGCGCCTCGACTACCTGCACGCGCCGGGCGCCGACCGGGCCGAGGGCGCGGAGGGCGAGCGGTTCTACATCGGGCGCCGGCACGTGCACGACGCCGAGGGCGACCCGATGGTCATCGACTGGCGCGCGCCGGTCTCACAGCCGTTCTACCGGGCCTCGAAGAAGGACCCGATGGACGTGGGGCTGCGCCGCCGCTTCGGCTACACCGGCGGCGACCTCACCGCCTACGAGGACGAGCACCTCTCCGACCCCGCCGAGGCGGCGGCCACCAGCAAGCTGCTCCAGCAGGAGATCGAGCGCCCGCGCGTCGGCCCGATGCGCGACATCGTGGCGACCATCCAGCCCGAGCAGGACGAGATCGTACGGTCCGGGCTGTCCGGCTCGGTCTGTGTGCAGGGCGGTCCCGGCACCGGGAAGACCGCCGTGGGCCTGCACCGGGTCGCGTACCTGCTGTACGCGCACCGGGACCGGCTGGCCCGCACCGGCACCCTGGTGATCGGGCCGAACAAGTCGTTCCTGCACTACATCGAGCAGGTGCTGCCCGCGCTCGGCGAGCTGGAGGTCCGGCAGGCGACCGTCGACGACCTCGTGGCGCATGTCGAGGTGCGGGGCAGCGACGACGCGCCGGCCGCGGTGATCAAGGGCGACGCGCGGATGGCGGAGGTGCTGCGGCGGGCCGTCCGCTCGCACGTGACGCTGCCGACCGAGCCGGTGATGGTCGTCCGGGGCTCCCGGCGCTGGCGCGTCGCGGCCTACGAACTGGAGGAGATCGTCCGTGAGTTGCTCGCCCGGGACATCCGGTACGGCGCCGCGCACGAGGCCCTTCCGCAGCGCATCGCGCACGCCGTGCTGGTCCAGATGGAGCGCTCCGGGGAGGCGCCGGACGACCGGGTGCAGGACGCCGTCGCCCGGAACCCCGCGGTGAAGGCGGCCGTCAAGGCGATCTGGCCGCAGGTCGACCCGGCCAAACTGGTGCTGCGGCTGCTGAGCGACGCGGACTTCCTCGCCGCGCACGCGGAGGGGCTGCTCGACGAGGCCGAGCAGAAGGAGATCCTCTGGGCGAAGCCGGTGCGCGGTGTGAAGTCGGCGAAGTGGTCGGCGGCCGACGCCGTGCTGATCGACGAGGCCACCGATCTGGTGCGGCGCACGCACTCGCTCGGGCACGTGGTGCTCGACGAGGCACAGGACCTCTCCCCGATGCAGTACCGCGCGGTGGGCCGGCGCTGCACGACGGGCTCGGCGACCGTGCTCGGCGACCTGGCGCAGGGGACCACCCCGTGGGCGACCCGCAGTTGGGCGGAGGCGCTCGGGCATCTGGGCAAGGGGGACGCCGTGGTGGAGGAGCTGACGGCGGGTTTCCGTGTCCCCACGGACGTCATCACGTACGCGTCCCGGCTGCTGCCGCACATCGCGCCCGGTCTCGCGCCGGTCGCCTCCGTGCGGGAGAACCCCGGCTTCTTCGAGGTCCGGGCGGCCACCGGGGACGGTGAAGTGATGGACGCGGTCGAGGAGTTGCTGAGCCGCGAGGGTTCGACCGGGCTGATCGCCGCGGACGCCCGGATCCCGGTGCTCGCGCAGGCGCTGGCCGCGGCCGGGCGGACGTATCTCGGCCCCGGCGAGGAGACGACGGCCGAGACCCGGCTGACCCTCGTGCCCGCCTCCCTCGCCAAGGGCCTGGAGTACGACTACGTGGTGCTCGACGAGCCGCAGGCCGTCGTCGACGGCGAACCGGACGAACGCACCGGCCTGCGCCGCCTGTACGTCTCCCTCACCCGAGCGGTGTCAGGCCTGATCGTGACGCACGCGACCCCGCTCCCGACAGAACTGGAATCCAGCCCCTCCGGCGTTTGAGGAGCGGAGGTCCCGGGGCAGCGCCGCCGGTACGGGAAGGGCAGGGGCGGAGGGGGTGAAGGACTCCCCCCGCCCCGGGGCTACGCGTGCAGCGCCGCCCGCGCGTCGACGGCGGCCCGCCACTCCCGGACGGCGACGGCGGAGACGGGCCCGGTCCAGCCCAACGGCCGCGCGGCGCCGCCGATGTGGAAGGCGTCGACCCCGGCGGCGAGCAACTGGGGAACATGGTCGAGCCGGAGCCCGCCCCCGACCATGATCCGCTGCTCGTACCCCGGTTCACCGCACCGCTCCGCCTCGGCGACAAGCACGGAGAGCCCGTCGTCGACACCGGACGCGGACCCGGCGGTCAGATACCCGTCGAGGCCCGCGAGGCCCGCGAGCTGCTTGCGCAGCGCGTCACGGTCCCCGGCGCGGTCGATCGCCCGGTGGAACGTCCAACGGCAGCCGTCGAGTTCGGCGACGACCCGCTCGACGGCGCCCAGGTCGGGACCCCCGTGCTGGTCCAGGAAGCCGAGCACGAACTCGTCGGCGCCCGCCGCCCGCAGCTCGCCCGCGGCCCGCACCAGCGCCTCGACACCCTGCTCGCCTCCCGAGGCGAAGCCGTCCGACAGGCGCAGCATCACGCGCAGCGAGATGTCGACGGAGGCACGGATCCCGGCGAAGGTCTCCACCGAGGGCGTCAGCCCGTCGGCGGCCATGTCGGTGACCAGCTCCAGCCGGTCGGCTCCGCCGTCCTGAGCGGCGACCGCGTCCTCCACGCCGAGGGCGATCACCTCCAGGAGTGCGCTCTTCCGCTCGCTCATCGGACCTCTTCCTTGGGCGGCTACAGGTCTAGTCCAATCCCAAGAGTACGCGCGCGGGCGCGGGGGCGCGAGAAGCCCCGGCCGGCCCGAGGGTTTTCCCCGTCCACCCGGGCCACGCCTGTCCCTCCCCCTGCGCCGCACCCGCGCGCCCCCACCCTCACCCGCCGCTCACCCGAACAGGTTCAGCTCCGGCTCCTTCGCCCCGACCAGCTCGTACGCGGCCGTATGCGGGACCGGGCGTCCGGCGTACAGCCGTACGAGTGTCGCGGCGTCGCCGATGTAGCGGGCCGGGGGCCGGTCGCCGGGGACGCCGCCCAGGCGCAGCGGGTCGTCGAGGTGGTCGAGGTCGGCGTGCAGCGGCAGGTGGTCCCGTTCCCGGCTGACCCGGGCGAGGAGGGTGAGGGCGTGCGGAAGTCCCGCGCCCTCGTACGCGCCCGGTTCGCCGAGGGCCTCCCGTACGTCCCCGGCGTGCACCCACTCTCCGAGCGCGACCGCGTCGAGGGCGCCGTCGGACCGGGCGATCGCCGTACCGGCCTCGGTCATCCCGCGCTCCAGCTCGTCGAGGACCCGGGCGGTCGGCCAGTCGCCGCGCTCGGCGATGTCGCGGTCGTTGGCCTCGGGGCTGAACACCCCCCGTTCGAAACGGCTCTCGACGACCCGGGTCAGCGCGGCCGAGCAGTGCGCCAGCACGTCCCGCACCGTCCAGGCCGGGCACCCCGCGGTCGGCAGCGCGAAGTCCCCCTCGGGCCTGGCCCGCAGCAGCGGGATCAGCGCGTCGCGCTCGGTGCTCAGCAGCAGGCCGGGCAGGTCCGGGTCCCGTACGTCGTGTGCGTCTCCAGGAATCATGGGTCCACCGTAGGAAGGGACGGGGCGCGGGGCGAGGAGAATGGCGGGATGACGGCAGAGAGCAACCGCAAGGCGGGCCACGAGAGTCCCCGGCATCCGGCCCGCGCGGATCTGGCGAGGCGCTGGGCGGAGACCGTACGGGCCGCCCGCGACGGCGTGGACGGTCCGGGACCCTCGCCGGAGCCCTACGCGGAGAACCTCCTGGACCGGTGGGCCGAGCCGCAGCGCAGGTACCACACCACGGACCACCTCCTCGCGGTCCTCGACCGCGTCGACGCACTGGAGGCGCACGGGGAGCGGTCCGCGGACCCGGCCGCGGTGCGCCTCGCGGCCTGGTTCCACGACGCCGTGTATCTGCCGGACCGCTCGGAGAACGAGGAGCGGTCGGCGCGGCTGGCCGAGCGCGCCCTGGCCGAGCTGGGCGTCGGCGCGGAGCGCACCGCCGAGGTCGCCCGGCTGGTCCGGCTCACCGTCTCGCACGACCCCGCCGACGGCGACAGCGACGGCGCCGTCCTGTGCGACGCCGACCTGGCGATCCTGGCCTCGCCGCCGGCCGCGTACGCCGCCTACGCCACGGCCGTCCGCGAGGAGTACGGCTTCGTCCCCGACGACGCCTTCCGGGCGGGCCGGGCGGCCGTACTGCGTCAACTCCTCGATCTGCCAAGGCTGTTCAGGACGCCGTACGGCGAGCGGGTGTGGTCCGGGCCCGCCCGGCGGAACCTCACGGACGAGCTGGCGACGCTGACGAAGGCGCCCTGACAACCGTTCCGCCATCCGGACCGTGCGGGAAACGGGTTCGACGGCGGGCACCGGAAGCCGTACGAAGGAGGCATGCCTCCGAGCCGCGGTTCCCTGAAGCCGGACATACCCGCCACCGGTCCCGCCGGTGCCCGCCCCCGTATGCCGCTGTCCGTCTACATCCTCGCCCTGTCCGTCTTCGCCCTCGGCACCAGCGAGTTCATGCTGTCCGGGCTGCTGCCGCCCGTCGCGGAGGACCTGGGCGTGACCATCCCGCAGGCCGGTCTGCTGATCTCGGCGTTCGCGATCGGCATGGTCGTCGGGGCGCCGCTGCTCGCCGTCGCGACCCTGCGGCTGCCGCGCCGGGCCACCCTGGTCGCGCTGATCGCCGTGTTCGGACTCGGGCAGGTCGCCGGCGCCCTCGCGCCCACGTACGCCGTGCTGTTCGCCTCCCGGGTGGTCAGCGCGCTGGCCTGCGCCGGTTTCTGGGCGGTCGGAGCGGCCGTCGCCGTCGCGATGGTGCCGGCGACCTCACGGGCCCGGGCGCTCGCCGTGATGATCGGTGGCCTGTCCGTCGCGAACGTCCTCGGCGTGCCCGCCGGGGCGTTCCTCGGCGAGGGGCTCGGCTGGCGCGCCGCGTTCTGGGCCGTCGGCGCCGCGTCCGCGATCGCGCTCGTCGGCATCGTGACCCTTGTGCCGCCCCTTCCCCGCCCGGCCGAACGGCCGCGGCTGACACGGGAGATGCGCATCTACCGCGACCGGCAGGTCTGGCTGTCCATCGGCACGATCGCGCTCGCCGCGGCCGGTGTCTTCTGCGCGTTCAGCTACCTCGCCCCGCTGCTCACCGATGTCGCCGGCCTCGACGACGGCTGGGTGCCGACCGTGCTGGCGCTGTTCGGGGTGGGCGCGCTCGTCGGGACGGCGATCGGCGGGCGGTTCGCCGACGCGTACCTGTTCCGGGTGCTGATCATCGGGATGGCGGCGGACACGGTCGTGCTCGTCGCGTTCGCCCTCCTCGGGCGGTACGCCGTCGCGGCGGTGCTGCTCTCCTTCCTCCTCGGCGTCGCCTGCTTCTGCACCGCCCCGGCCCTGAACGCGCGAATGTTCAACGTGGCCGCCGCCGCTCCCACGCTGGCCGCTGCCACCACCACGGCCGCCTTCAACCTGGGCAACACCGCGGGGCCCTGGCTCGGCGGGGCGGTCATCGACGCGGGGCTCGGCTACGGGGCGACCGCCTGGGCGGGCGCGGCCCTGACGACGGCGGCCATCGCCCTGGCCGTCGTCTCGCTGCGCCTTCAGCGTCGTACGCCGGGATCACGGATCGTCGGAAGCGGGGGCGCGACGGCCGATCCCGTGTGTTCCGAGGCGTGATCCGTCCTATCCTCGGCCGCATGGGAGACACGGGTGGGGACCAGGTGGAGGCAGCCGTCCGGGACTGTGCCGCGCTGCTGCGGCCGGCGGCCGGACTGGACTGGGACGTCAGGGCGGGAGGGCTGGAGTGGAGCTGCCGGCGGACCGCCGAGCACATCGCGAGTGATCTCGTCGCGTACGCCGGGCAGTTGGCGGGCCGGGCCACCAGGGCGTACGTGCCGTTCGAGATCACGCTGGACGACGGCACCGACAACGCGGGGGCCGTCGACGTGATCGAGGCGACCGGCGGGTTGCTCGCCGCCGCCGTGCGGACGACGCCGCGCGAGGTGCGGGCCTTCCACCCGTTCCCGTTCCGCAGCGCGAACCGCGAGGGCTTCGCCGCGATGGGTGTCGCGGAGGTCCTGCTGCACAGCCACGACATCGCCGAGGGGCTCGGCCTCGCCTACCGGCCGCCGGCCGAGCTGTGCACCTGGGTCCTGACCCGGATCTTCCCGCACGTCCGGCCCGAACCGGGCGCCCCCTGGAACACCCTCCTGTGGGCCACCGGACGGGCCGACCTGCCCGGCCGCGCCCCGGTCACCGACTGGCGCTGGCGCAACAACCTGGTGATCGACGCCGAGCGGCTCACGCTCCAGGGCGTCACCCCGGCGGCCGCCGCCGATCTCCGGGCGGGCGGCACCGGTGGCTTCGCGTGGATCGAGGGCGGCCCGTTCGAGGGCACCCGGGACGCCGCGGGCATGGTGGTGAAGGCGTACGAGGCGGGGACGCACCGGCCCGAGTGGGGCATGTTCGTGCTCGTGCGGCGCGAGGACGGGCAGGCCGTCGGGGGGATCGGCTTCCACGGCGTGCCCGACGAGGAGGGGCGTGCCGAGGTGGGCTACGACCTCGCGGAGACCGCGCGCGGCCGGGGTTACGCGACCGAGGCGCTGTGCGCCCTCGCGGAGCACGCTCTGGCCCGCGACGACGTGAAGCTCCTGTTCGCGGCCATCGAGCAGGACAACGCCCCCTCCCAGCGCGTGATCGCGCGGGCCGGGTTCACCCGGGTGAGCGAGGACGAGGAACGGGCGGCGTACGAACTGCACGACCTGGAGGCGTCGTTGCGGCTGTACGTCCGCGAGAGCTGAGCGTGCCGCTCCCTTCGCGGGAGCGGGACGCGGCGGGCGGCACGCCCCGCTGGAGCGGGCCGAGACCGGTCAGCCGGTCGGGTGCTTGCGCCGCCGCAGTCCCGCCCCGTGCAGCAGCCGCACCACCTCGCGGCTGCTGACCTCGACGGCCCCCGCGGCCACGGCGGCGGCGTAGCGGTGCGAGGGGATGTCGTAGTGGTCGCGCTCGAAGGCGCGGCGGGGGGCGCCCAGCGTCGCGGCGAAGGCGTGGAGTTCGTCGTAGGAGACGTCGCTGATCAGGTGGGACCACACCCGGCCGTGGCCCGGCCAGGTGGGCGGGTCGATGTAGACGGTCACGCGGGCGGGGCCGTGCCGGTCGCCGAACTGAGCGATCCCACCGGGGAGACCTTCACGCCGGCCTGGTGGCACACCCAGTGCGGGTCGGGTCCCAGCTCGGGCTCGACCTCCAGGGCGTGCGGGTCGCCGCTGCCGCAGACCGGGCAGAGCGGCCAGCGCCCGTGCCGCTCCAGGAGCGCGTCCTGCACGTCCTGGGCGACGAGCCCGGCGACGAATCCGGCGCCCTCCGGCCACTGCTCGACCCACCAGCGGCGCTGCACGACCGAGTCCTCGACGAGGGAGACGACGTCCGCCTGGGCGACCTGGCCCGCGATCAGGTCGGCGAGCACACGGGCACGGGCCGCGTGGAGCGCCTGTTCCAGGGGGCTGAGGGGGCTGTCGCTGGGGTCCATGCCCCCCATTGTGCGCACCCTTGACCGTATGCCCCAAAGGAAAATATCTTTCATCATGTGACCCAGAACGTGAAGGAAATTTTCGCGGGCGAGGCTCCTCCCGCCCCTGCCGCCCTCGCGGCCAAGGTGCGGACCCTCGCCCCCTCGATGACACGCTCCATGCAGCGGGTCGCCGAGGCCGTCGCCGGCGATCCGGCCGGCTGCGCGGCCCTCACGGTCACCGGGCTCGCCGAACTCACCGGCACCAGCGAGGCGACGGTCGTACGGACGGCCCGCCTCCTCGGATATCCGGGCTACCGGGACCTGCGCCTCGCGCTCGCCGGGCTCGCCGCCCAGCAGCAGTCGGGCCGGGCCCCCGCCGTCACCGCCGACATCGCGGTCGACGACCCCATCGCCGACGTCGTCGCGAAGCTCGCCTACGACGAGCAGCAGACCCTCGCCGACACCGCCGCCTCGCTCGATACGGTGCAGCTCGGCGCGGCCGTCGCCGCCATCGCGGCCGCCCGCCGCATCGACATCTACGGCGTCGGCGCCTCCGGCCTGGTCGCGCAGGACCTCTTCCAGAAGCTCATGCGGATCGGCCTGATAGCCAACGCGCACAGCGACCCGCACCTCGCGGTGACCAACGCGGTGCAGCTGCGCGCGAAGGACGTGGCGATCGCCATCACCCACTCCGGCTCGACCGGCGACGTCATCGAACCGCTCCGGGTCGCCTTCGAGCACGGGGCGACGACGATCGCGATCACCGGGCGTCCCGGCGGACCGGTCACGCAGTACGCCGACCACATCCTCACCACCTCCACCGCCCGCGAGAGCGAGCTGCGTCCTGCGGCCATGTCGTCGCGCACCAGCCAGCTCCTCGTGGTGGACTGCCTGTTCGTGGGGGTCGCCCAGCGCACCTACGAGACGGCGGCGCCCGCGCTGTCCGCCTCCTACGAGGCCCTGGCGCATCGCCATACTCCGCGCGGCGGCCGATAGCCGCCTCGCGGGACACAAAACCGGGGGACTTGATTCAGCAGGGAGACTGCGGTCCGTGGGCGGCCTGACGCCACCCGCGTGACGGTGCCGTACGTCGTCCCGGCCGCGCCCCTCTCCCGGGCGCGGTACGACACCTCACCGGAAAGAGCCGCTCCCGTCATGACCTCCATGTCCAACTACGGCGATCTTCGAGCAGAGTTGGAGACGCTGACCACCGAGGCGTTCCGCCCCGAACTGTCCGAGATCGACCGGCTGCCCACGCTGGAGATCGCCCGGCTGATGAACGGGGAGGACGCGACGGTGCCGACAGCCGTCGCCGCGCAGCTCCCCCTCATCGCCGCCGCGATCGACGGCATCGCGGAGCGCATGGCCCGCGGTGGGCGCCTCGTCTACGCCGGCGCCGGTACCGCGGGCCGCCTCGGCGTGCTCGACGCCTCCGAGTGCCCGCCCACCTTCAACACCGACCCCACCCGGGTCGTCGGCCTGATCGCGGGCGGCCCCACCGCCCTGTCCACCTCGATCGAGGGCGCCGAGGACTCCAAGGAGCTGGCCGCCGCCGACCTCGACGCGCTCGCGTTGACCGCCGACGACACGGTGGTCGGCGTCTCCGCCTCCGGCCGCACCCCCTACGCGGTGGGCGCGGTCGAGCACGCCCGCTCGCACGGCGCGCTGACGGTCGGCCTGTCGTGCAACGCGCACAGCCCGCTCGCGGCCGCCGCCGACCACGGCATCGAGGTGGTGGTGGGCCCCGAACTGCTCACCGGTTCCACCCGGCTGAAGTCCGGCACCGCCCAGAAGCTCGTGCTGAACATGTTGTCGACGATCACGATGATCCGGCTCGGCAAGACGTACGGGAATCTGATGGTCGACGTGCGGGCCTCGAACGAGAAGCTGCGGGCCCGCTCGCGGCGGATCGTCGCGCTCGCGACCGGCGCCTCGGACGAGGAGATCGAGCAGGCGCTCGCCGCCACCGACGGCGAGGTGAAGAACGCGATCCTGACGATCCTCGGCGAGGTGGACGGGCCGACCGCCGCCCGCCTTCTGGAGGAGAGCCAGGGCCATCTGCGTGCCGCGCTGGCGAAGGCGTCCGGCTGAGCAGCACGCTCGGGGAGTGCGTACACCGGACTCCACCACAGCCGCCGCGATCCTCCCCCTGGTGGGCGGCCCCGCGAACGTCCTCACCGTCGCCCACTGCATGACCCGGCTCCGGCTGGGTCTGCGGGACCGGGGCCTGGTCGACGAGGGCGCCCTGCGGGCGCTGCCCGCCGTCCTCGGCGTCGTCGCGGACGACGACAGCTACCAGATCGTGCTGGGCCCCGGCACGGTCGCCCGGGTGACCCCGGAGTTCGAGGCCCTGCTGACCCCCACGGCCGAGCGTCTCGCGCTGCGCGGCGCCGAGCTGAAGGCCGACCGGACCCGGCGCAACGCGACGCCCCTCAAGCGTCTCCTGCGCCGGGTCGCGGACATCTTCGTGCCGCTGATCCCGGCGCTGATCGGCTGCGGGGTGATCGCCGGCCTGAACGGCCTGCTGGTCAACCTCGGTGTGCTGACCGGCATCACGCCCGCCCTCGCCGCGATCGCCGGCGGCTTCATGGCGCTGATCGCCGTCTTCGTCGGCTACAACACCGCCAAGGAGTTCGGCGGGACCCCGATCCTGGGCGGCGCGGTGGCGGCGGTCGTCGTCTACGCGGGCGTCGCCAAGGTGACGGTGTTCGGCATGACCCTCGCCCCCGGCCAGGGCGGCGTCCTCGGGGCGCTGGCCGCCGCCCTCCTCGGCACGTACGTCGAGAAGTGGTGCCGCCGCTGGGTCCCGACGGCCCTGGACGTCCTCGTCACCCCGACCCTGACCGTGCTGCTGACCGGCCTGGTGACGCTGTACGCCCTGATGTACGCGGCCGGTGAGCTGTCGTCCGCCATCGGGACTGCCGCCGACTGGCTCCTCTCCACCACCGGCGCGTTCGCCGGCCTCGTCCTCGGCGCCCTGTTCCTGCCGCTGGTGATGCTCGGCCTGCACCAGGCCCTCATCCCCATCCACACCACGCTCATCGAGCAGCAGGGGTACACCGTGCTGCTGCCCGTCCTCGCCATGGCGGGCGCGGGCCAGGTGGGCGCCGCCCTCGCCGTGTACGTCCGGCTGCGCCACGACACCTCGCTGCGCACGACGATCCGCTCCGCGCTGCCCGCCGGTCTCCTCGGCGTCGGCGAGCCCCTCATCTACGGCGTCTCGCTCCCTCTCGGCCGCCCCTTCCTCACCGCCTGCGCGGGCGGAGCGGCGGGCGGCGCCTTCATCGGCTTCTTCTCGATGTTGGGCGACCGGGTCGGCTCGACCGCCATCGGCCCCTCGGGCTGGGCCCTGTTCCCGCTGCTGTCCGGCAACCGCGGGCTCGGTCTGACCGCGGCGATCTACGCGGGCGGCCTGCTGACCGGGTACGCCGTCGGCTTCGCGGCCACCTACTTCTTCGGCCTGGACGGCCGGACACGCGTCCCGAGCCCGGAACCGGCCGCCGCGTAGCCGTACTGTCGGCGGCGCGTGCGACGCTGGGACCATGAACCACGCACAGCTGACCGCCCTCGGGCGCGCCCTGCGGGTGCTCGGGGAGCACGGCGACGCCCTGAACGCCGACACCCCCGACGCCAAGCTGCACGAGGTCAAGGCGGACCTGAAGCGGGCCCTGGACCTGCTGGAGGAGACGGTGACGACGGCGGCGCCGACCACCCGCTGCTCGGAGCATCCGAACGGCCCGGTGGACGAGAGCGCCCCCGACCGCTGTCTGCTCTGCGAGACCCGCCGCCGCGCCGCCCGCCGCACCGAGGTCAACGACGCGTACACGCACGGCCGGACGCCCGCGCCGGACGAGATGCCCGAGCGTGCCATGTCCCGGTACGGGGTGCGGGGCGACCGCCCCCAGCCCCAGCAGCGCTGGCTCCCCGAGGTGTGGACCGGCCAGGAGTGGCACCTGTGCGGCACCCCGCGCCGCGACCGGCACGAGGCCGAGCGCTACCTCGCCGCCGAGCGCCGCACCCCCCGCCCCGGCATGGCCTACCGCCTCGTCCACGAGTTCACCGACTACGAGGTGCTCCGCATCTGGGGCACCCCGGTGAAGGTCGACATCGAGCCCATGGGCAACCTCTAGCGGTCGGGGGCGGCCCGGAATGGCTCCTCACCGGTGACCTCCCGGGCCGGTCCCTCACGGCAGCCGCGTCTCCGCGTTGAGCCGCCGCACCCGTGCCCGCAGCAGGTCCCCCGGCGACGGCTCCCCGAGGCACTCCGGCGGACAGTCCCACTCGCGCCCGCCGCCCGGCGGCCGCAGTCGGACGAGCCCGCCCTCGCGTCCCATCACCTGCCCGAGCCGGCCGTCCCGCTCGTCGACCGCGTACTCCTCCCTCACGCGCCGCCGCCCTCGCCCGCGCCGCCGCCGCACGCGCGCAGCACCGCCGTCAGCTTCTGCGCGGTGCCGACGTTGCAGCGGCCGAGCGCGACCAGGGCGAACGGCTCGTCGCTCGCCCCGGTCACCGGATCGACCCGCAGCGACGGCAGCACCACGCCGACGCCGGTCAGCGCCGCCTTCAGCTCCGCCACGATCTCCTCCGTCGGCCGTACCCGGGTACCCGGAGTCATCTCCATCGGACCGTTCCCTCCACGCTGAGTGTTCGCTTTCACCACCCAGCGTGGCCATCACCCCTCTAACCTGGCCAGAGTCTGCGTCTCAACAACCCCACCTGTGTGACAGGGAGTTGCCATGCCCGGACCGAAGGACCTCGACCCCTCCTCCTCACCCCGCGCGATGATCGGCGCGGAGTTGCGGTACGCCCGCGAGAACGCGGGGCTCTCCCAGGCGGAGCTGGGCGAACCCCTCTTCGTGAGCGGCTCGTTCATCGGCCAGCTGGAGGCCGGGACCCGCAGGCTGCACCTCGAATACGCGGTCCAGATAGACGAGATCCTCGCCACGAAGGGCTTCTTCGAGCGCAACTGCCGGGCCCTGGCCCGGTCCAAGTACCCCGATCACTTCGCGGAGGCGGCGGAGGCGGAAGCGGTTGCTTCGGCGATCAGGGAGTTCGCGCCCCTGCTGATTCCGGGGTTGTTGCAGACCGCCGCATATGCGCGAGCAGTGTTTCGCGGGGGCCGTCCGACCGCCACGGCGGAGGTGATCGACGAGCTCGTTTCAGCTCGTCTGGACCGAGCCCATGTACTCGACGATCCAACAACCCCGTTGTTGTGGGCGGTTCTGGACGAAGCCGTCCTACGCCGCGAAGTGGGCGGTGCTTCGGTCATGGCCGCTGCGCTGCGCCACGTCGCGGACCTCGCAAGAAGGCATCGAATCATCATCCAGGTACTGCCGTTCGGAGCCGGGGCGCACATGGCCATGGGCGGCTCCCTGAAACTGATGGCGTTCGAGGAGGCGCCCCCGCTCGCCTACCTGGAGGGTCTGGGAACTGGACGCCTGGAGGACTACCCCGTCACGGTCACCGCCCACGAGTTGACCTTCGACCTCCTCGTCGCCAGCGCGCTCTCGCCCTCGCAATCCCTGGCCCTGATCGAATCAGTGGCAGAGGATTACTCACATGAGGAACAGCCCTGAGTGCCCCTTGAGCAACATCACTTGGCACAAGTCCAGCTACAGCGATGCCAGCGGCGGCAACTGCCTCGAAGTCGCCGAAGGTCACCCCACCCTCGTCCCCGTGCGGGACTCCAAGAACCTCGGCCCCGTGATCGCCTTCGGCGCCTCCGCGTGGGCGGTGTTCGTCGGGCACGTCGGCGCCGACGGCTGACCGGAGCGGACAAAGAAAAAGAGGCGGCGCCCGCGTCACAGCGGGCGCCGCCCCTTCAGGCAGGCTCGGACTAGCTGAGCGTCTTCAGCGCGGCGGCGTCGTACGGCTTGAGCTCGTCGAAGCGGCCGGCCAGCACCTTGGCGGCCCACTCCGGGTCCTGGAGCAGCGCGCGGCCGATGGCGACGAGGTCGAACTCGTCGCGCTCCAGGCGGTCGAGGAGGTCGTCGATGCCGCGCACCGAGGAACCCTCGCCCTGGAAGGCCTTGAGGAACTCGCCGTCCAGGCCGACGGAGCCGACGCTGATGGCGGGCTTGCCGGTGATCTTCTTCGTCCAGCCGGCGAGGTTCAGCTCGGAGCCGTCGAACTCGGGCACCCAGTAGCGGCGGGTGGAGGCGTGGAAGGCGTCCACTCCGGCCGCGGCGAGCGGGGCGAGGATCGCCTCCAGCTCCTCCGGGGTCTCGGCGAGACGGGCGTCGTACGCCTGCTGCTTCCACTGCGAGTAGCGGAAGAGGACGGGGAACTCGGGCGAGACGGCGGCGCGGACCGCGGCGACGATCTCGGCGGAGAACTTGGTGCGGGCGACGGGGTCGCCGCCGTAGGCGTCGGTGCGGCGGTTGGTGCCGGCCCAGAAGAACTGGTCGAGCAGGTAACCGTGGGCGCCGTGCAGCTCGACGCCGTCGAAGCCGATGCGCTCGGCCTCGGCGGCGGCCTTGGCGAACGCCTCGATGACGTCGTCGAGGTCCTGCTGGGTCATGGCCTTGCCGGTGACCTCGGCGCCTTCGGAGGTGATGCCGGAGGGACCGACGGCGGGGGCGTCGGCGATGGGCGGCTCACCGGCCTTGCGGACCATGCCGATGTGCCAGAGCTGCGGGACGATCGTGCCGCCGGCGGCGTGCACGGCGTCGGCGACGTTCTTCCAGCCGGCGAGCTGGTCCTCGCCGTGGAAGCGCGGCACGCTGTCGCTCTGGCCGGCCGAGTCGTGGCCGACGTAGGTGCCCTCGGTGACGATGAGGCCGACGCCCGCCGCGGCGCGCCGCGCGTAGTAGCCGACGACGTCGTCGCCCGGTACGCCGCCCGGCGAGAACATCCGGGTCATCGGGGCCATCGCGATCCGGTTCGGAACGGTCAGACCGTTCAGGAACACGGGGCGGGCAAGGATGTCGGCGGCGCGGGACGCGGCGTCTGTCATGTGGGGGCTCCTCGGCGAGGTCGTCGGTAGCACGTCGGGCGGTCTGCGGGGCAGAGGATTCCACGCGGTATGTGCGCATGCATCGACTGCCCGTCAGCGTCAACCACGACATCCGGCACCACATTCCGGCGGGCCCGCACGGGCCCGTGTGATCCGGGCCACGCCCGAGGCCGGTCGGCCCACCCGGCAGCGGGCCGGGCGGCGGGGAGGGTCACGCGCCTCCGGCAGCGGGCGAAGAGGGGTCCGCGCCTGTCTATAGGGTGTGATCGATTCGAACAGGCCCCGAACAAAAGGAAACTGATGGGCAGACACATACGACGGACGGCCGCGCTCGCCGCGCCTCTGGCTCTCGGCGCGACCCTGTTAGCTCCGGCCACCGCCCAGGCGGAGACCGTGGTCTCCGGGAACTACACGTCGGTCTTCAACTATCCCAAGCCCACGACCTACGACTCCTCGATCAACGTCTCGGTCGGCGACCTGATCGACCTCGCGGCTCCCGGCTCGACCCTGTACATGGGCATGTACTGGTTCAACAGCGCGGACCTGCGGGCGAAGCTCACCGGCGCCCAGAGCCGCGGCGTCACGCTGCGCATCATCTCGGAGTCGGCCAACCGGCCCAGCAGCGACCTGGACAGCCTCGCGCTCACCGGCGGCTCCACCCTCACCTGGTGCTCCCGCGGGTGCCTGGGCAACGGCTCGGGCGACGCGAACGCGATCGACCACGACAAGTACCTCGTGCTCGACTCGCTGACCGACGGACGCAAGAACGTCGTCTGGCAGGCCTCGCAGAACCTCGCGGGCGGCCAGGACGGCGAGATCAACAACGCGGTCGTCGTGTCCGGCAACGCGACCCTGGCCTCCCGCTACCGCGCGCACTTCAACGACCAGGTCAAGCACGCCGGCGACAGCCTGCACACGACGTACGACTACACCACCGGCGACCCCGCCTCCCCGGTCGAGGCGTACTTCTCGCCGCGCAACACCGCCTCGGACGCCGCCCACTACGGCAACGCCGACATCCTGGCCTCGTTCATCGACCAGGTCGACTGCTCGATGGACGGGAGGATCCGGATCTCGGCCGCCGAACTCGACCAGCGGACCACCCGCCCGGCCGTCTACGACGCCCTGGCGACGAAGCGGTCCGAGGGATGCAGCGTCGACGCGAACGCCCGCGACCTCAGTGACGGCGGCGGCAACAAGGGCATCAACGACCTGACCGCCCTCGACATCGCGGCCTACGGCAACCGCCCCGGGGGCTGCCGCTACAAGACCTCGGCGGGCGCCTCCTGCAACCACGGCACCACTCACTCCAAGTACCTGCTGACGGAGTGGAAGAAGAGCGACGGCACCCAGGTCCAGCACGTGTACACGGGCTCCCACAACTGGACCGCGGGCTCGCTGAAGACGAACGACGAGACGATTCTGCGGATCGACGACGCGGGCACCTACCAGGCGTACGTCGCCAACTTCAACAAGGTGCGCGCGAGCGCGGTCGACCTCGACGCCACGAAGTACGGCTCGACGTCCCAGCACTACTCCCGGGTCAACGTGGGCACGAACGGCGACCAGCACTACAGCGCCGTCGCCTCCGGCGGCACCTCGTCCGTCTACACCGCGGTGGCCTACGAGCAGGGCGACCGGCACGACTCCTCGGACAGCGAGCTGGGCACCGACGTGTACCTGCGCCTGTACAAGGACGGGGTGCCGCTGTGGGACGAGAAGCTGCTGAGCAACGGCAACACCGGCACCGGCACGACCTGGTCGCACCAGAAGCCGGACGTCGGCGTGGACGACCAGGGCAACGCGATCGTCGTGTGGGCCAAGGACGACGACGGCAACAAGTACGCCGACATCGCGGTCCGCAAGGTGACCCCGGGCGGCACCGTCACCACGCTGCCGCGCCCGCACGCCTCCGGTGACGGGGACCAGCTGCGTCCGACGGTCGCGGTGGCCGGCGACGGCTCGTACAGCGTCGCCTGGGAGAGCACGGCCGACGGCTCGACCCTCAACCAGGTCTACGCGAGCAGCTGGTCCGCGACCGGCGCGCTGCGCTACCAGGACGTGCAGGTCAGCACGATCAACTCCGGTGTCGCCGGCTCGAACCGCCGGCCCGACGCGGCGATCGACGACGCCGGGAACACCGTGATCGCCTGGGAGGAGGACGCGGACGGCAACGGCGGCCTCAACATCGGTGTCGCCAAGCTGAACACCTCCGGCGGCTTCTCCGTGGCCCGCAAGGTGGGCAACTCCCTCGCCGACGGGCAGCAGACCAAGCCCGCGGTGGCCTCCACCGGTGACGGCCGGTTCGTCGTGGCCTGGACCGACGAGTACACCACCGGCACCGGCACGCTGGTGCGGCCGCAGCGGATCAACCAGCGCTTCTTCTCGGCGACCGGCACTCCCGCGGCGGCGGACCGGCGGACCGCCGAGGACGGCACCGACACCGGCCCCTACGTCGACGGCAAGCGGCCGGTCTCCGACCAGGCGGACGCCGATGTCGCGGTCGCCGACGACGGGACCTTCGTCGTCGCGTGGAAGGAGGCCTTCGACGTGATCGTCGGCAACCCGGCCACCCGGTACGCGGGCCAGGACGACGTGTGGGCCCGCGGCTTCAACGCCGACGGCACGACGACCGGCAGGCTCCCGGCCACCCGCATGAACGTGGTGACCGGCGGCGGCCAGGGCGGCCCGGCCGTGGCCATGGCCTTGAACGGCCGGCTCGCGCTGACGTACTCGGACGACTACGACGCCAACGGCTTCAACGAGATGCGGCTGCGCGACGCGTTCGGCAACTCCTGATCACCCCTCTCCCGCCGCCGCCGTGACGGCCGCGGCGGGAGAGCGGGAACGCCCGAGGGCGGCACCCCCCTTCAGGGGTGCCGCCCTCGGTGTCGTACTGCGACGAACCGCTGATCCGCGAGGGGATCAGAAGTCCATGTCACCGCCCGGCATGCCGCCGCCGGCCGGGGCAGCGCCCGCCTTCTCCGGCTTGTCGGCGATGACGGCCTCGGTGGTGAGGAACAGCGCGGCGATGGAGGCGGCGTTCTGCAGGGCAGAGCGCGTGACCTTCGCCGGGTCGATGATGCCTTCGGCGATCATGTCGACGTACTCACCGGTCGCGGCGTTCAGGCCGTGGCCGACGGGAAGGTTGCGCACCTTCTCGACGATGACGCCACCCTCGAGACCACCGTTGACGGCGATCTGCTTGAGCGGGGCCTCCAGCGCGAGCTTCACGGCGTTGGCGCCGGTCGCCTCGTCACCGGTGAGCTCGAGCTTCTCGAAGACCGAGGAAGCCTGGAGCAGGGCCACGCCACCACCGGCGACGATGCCCTCCTCGACGGCCGCCTTCGCGTTGCGAACGGCGTCCTCGATGCGGTGCTTGCGCTCCTTGAGCTCGACCTCGGTGGCGGCACCGGCCTTGATGACGGCCACGCCGCCGGCCAGCTTCGCCAGACGCTCCTGGAGCTTCTCGCGGTCGTAGTCCGAGTCCGAGTTCTCGATCTCGGCACGGATCTGGTTGACCCGGCCGGCGACCTGGTCGGCGGAGCCGGAGCCGTCGACGATCGTGGTCTCGTCCTTGGTGATGACGACCTTGCGGGCACGGCCCAGCAGGTCCAGACCCGCGTTCTCCAGCTTGAGGCCGACCTCCTCGGAGATGACCTCGCCGCCCGTGAGGATGGCGATGTCGCCGAGCATGGCCTTGCGGCGGTCACCGAAGCCCGGAGCCTTGACGGCGACGGACTTGAAGGTGCCACGGATCTTGTTGACGACCAGGGTCGACAGCGCCTCGCCCTCGACGTCCTCGGCGATGATCAGCAGCGGCTTGCCGCCCTGCATGACCTTCTCGAGGAGCGGGAGCAGGTCCTTGACGTTCGCGATCTTGGAGTTCGCGATCAGGATGTACGGGTCGTCGAGGACGGCCTCCATACGCTCCATGTCGGTGGCGAAGTACGCCGAGATGTAGCCCTTGTCGAAGCGCATACCCTCGGTGAGCTCCAGCTCCAGACCGAAGGTCTGGGACTCCTCGACGGTGATGACGCCTTCCTTGCCGACCTTGTCCATCGCCTCGGCGATGAGCTCGCCGATCTGGGTGTCGGCGGCGGAGATGGAGGCCGTGGAAGCGATCTGCTCCTTGGTCTCGACATCCTTGGCCTGCTCGAGCAGGGCACCGGAGACGGCCTCGACGGCCTTCTCGATACCGCGCTTGAGGGCCATCGGGTTGGCGCCGGCGGCGACGTTGCGCAGGCCCTCGCGGACGAGCGCCTGAGCCAGGACGGTCGCGGTGGTCGTACCGTCACCGGCGACGTCGTCCGTCTTCTTGGCGACTTCCTTGACCAGCTCGGCGCCGATCTTCTCGTACGGGTCCTCGAGCTCGATCTCCTTGGCGATGGAAACACCATCGTTGGTGATCGTGGGCGCGCCCCACTTCTTCTCGAGGACGACGTTACGGCCCTTGGGGCCGAGGGTGACCTTGACGGCGTCGGCGAGCTGGTTCATCCCGCGCTCGAGACCGCGCCGTGCCTCCTCGTCGAACGCGATGATCTTGGCCATGTGAAGTGGTCCTCCCGGACGGGGTGGATTGCTCCGGATCGCGCCGGCGCCCGCGACGGACGGCCTGCATGCCTTGTGGTTCCTTGCCCCACCGGCCTGCGGACCTCGCTGGCCCGATCCAAGTTCTGTCACTCTCACTGGGAGAGTGCTAACGCCAATGATTAGCACTCGACCCCGCCGAGTGCAAGGTGCGCTCGCGAAGCGAGCTCGTTGAGGGGTGGCGGTCGGGCGACGGGCGGGGGCAAGTGCCTCCCGCAAAACCGGCCCCTGCGCGAAGCCTTCGGCAGGCGCGCGCCCGCGCGCCCGCGCGCGTGGGAGAAGACGCACGAGGGGCCCGCATCCCTGGTGGGATGCGAGCCCCTCGGCGTGAGTTGCGTCGGTGGTCGTTCGCGCCCGATCAGACGGCGAGTTTGACCATGTCCGCCTGCGGACCCTTCTGGCCCTGCGAGATCTCGAACTCCACTCGCTGACCCTCTTCGAGGGTGCGGTAGCCGTCCATCTGAATCGCGCTGTAGTGCACGAAGACGTCCGCACCACCGTCGACCGCGATGAAGCCGTACCCCTTCTCCGCGTTGAACCACTTGACGGTGCCCTGAGCCATGCCTAACTCCCCTATTACTGGCCCTTGCACAGACCCGCACTTCGCGGATCCGGGTCAGACCTCCACCCCCCAACGGGTTGGGGGTGTGCGCCGGAACGCGTCGACCGCGGCTGAATGTATCTGTCCAACTGCCGTCTGCAACAGGTCAATCGGACGAGAATTCTGGGCACGACTGATCGCCGGAATGCGGAGAATTCGAGGAGATCCAGGGCAAGTCGGGCCCCGTAAATGCCATAAACGGCTCAAAAAGGCCGGGCACTTTGGCTACTTCTTGTCGGCTGCCGGGGAAGGACTCATATGCGTCCGGCATGAAACCAACATCCAGAACGGGGCGACTTCCCCAACCCTACCCCGCTCAACCCTACAGAATTGCCCCCTCCGCTTCTCTCACGGAGGGGGCAATTCGATGAACTCTTCGTGTTCGGTATTACCGAGGGTAACGATCAGCCTCCGGCGACGGCCGGAATGATCGAGACGCCCACACCGTCCGGGGTCGCCGTTTCCAGGCCCTGCTCGAAGCGCACGTCGTCGTCGTTCACGTACACGTTGACGAAGCGGCGCAGCTTGCCCTGGTCGTCCAGGACGCGCGCGCTGATGCCCGTGTGGTTCTTCTCCAGGTCGGCGATGACCTCGGCGAGGGTCGTGCCCTCGGCCGTCACCTCGGCGGCACCCCCGGTGTAGGTGCGCAGGATGGTGGGGATGCGGACATTGACGCTCATGATGCGAGGCCAGCCTCTCGGAAGGAGTCGAGGTTCGGGCGGATGGTCGCGGTCAGCCCGGTGTCCGAGGCCACCGCGTCCAGAGTCTTCAGGCCGTCGCCGGTGTTGAGGACGACGGTGGTCAGGGACGGGTCGAGCAGACCGTTCTCGATCAGCTTGCGGGTGACGCCGACGGTCACCCCGCCCGCGGTCTCCGCGAAGATGCCCTCGGTGCGCGCGAGCAGCTTGATCGCGTCGACGATCTGCGCGTCGTTCACGTCCTCCACGGCACCGCCGGTGCGCCGCGCGATGTCGAGCACGTAGGGCCCGTCGGCGGGGTTGCCGATGGCGAGCGACTTGGCGATGGTGTCCGGCTTCTGCGGCCGGACCACGTCGTGGCCGGCCTTGTAGGCGACGGAGACGGGCGAGCAGCCCTCGGCCTGCGCGCCGAAGATCTTGTAGGGCCTGTCCTCGACGAGTCCGAGCTTGATCAGCTCCTGGAGGCCCTTGTCGATCTTCGTAAGCTGGGAGCCGGAGGCGATCGGCACGACCAGCTGGTCCGGGAGCTTCCAGCCGAGCTGCTCGCAGATCTCGTACGCCAGCGTCTTGGAGCCCTCGGCGTAGTACGGGCGGAGGTTGACGTTGACGAAGCCCCAGCCCTCGCCGGCCGGGTCGCCGATCAGCTCGGAGCAGAAGCGGTTCACGTCGTCGTAGTTGCCCTGGATGCCGACCAGTTCGCCGCCGTAGACCGCGGCCATGACGACCTTGCCCTGCTCCAGGTCGTGCGGGATGAACACGCAGGAGCGGAAGCCGGCGCGGGCCGCCGCGGCGCCGACGGCGCCGGCGAGGTTGCCCGTGGACGAGCAGGAGAGGGTGGTGAAGCCGAAGACGCGGGCCGCTTCGATGGCCTGGGCGACGACGCGGTCCTTGAAGGAGTGCGTGGGGTTGCCGGAGTCGTCCTTGACGAAGAGCTTGCCGGCGTCGACGCCGAGCTCGCGGGCCAGGTTGTCGGCCTGCACGAGCTTGGTCCAGCCCGGGTTGATGTTCGGCTTGTCCGCCACGTCCGCGGGGACGGGCAGCAGCGGCGCGTAGCGCCAGATGTTCGCGGGTCCCGCTTCGATGCGCTTGCGGAGTTCCTCGGTTTCGTAGGCCGAGAAGTCGTACGCGATCTCCAGCGGGCCGAAACACTCCTCGCAGGCGAAGACCGGACCGAGGGGGACGCGGTGTCCGCACTCGCGGCAGGAAAGCGCCGCGGCCGGGCCGAGATCGACCGCTTCTGCGGAGTTCGTGGTGCTTGCAACTGTCTGCGCAGCCATGGAGGCGAGGCCCTTTCTCCTCATCTTCCTCACGACGCACTTCGCCGTGAGACGGATTTGGCACCTTCCCTAGCCGGGAGCCTCGCGACGCGATCGTCTGGCGATCGGTACGAGACCGGCTGGAGGGTTGCCGGGGCTTCAACGGGCCGTATCCCTCTGCCCCTCTGGATGAGCGGTATTCGATTGTTGAACTGTTGAGCATATTACGCGCCGATGATCCAGGACATGCGATGGTCATCAGCGTTGTTCAAGACTGTAACCGAAGGCCAGGACAGTTGAAGCAGTCGTCCGAACCGCGAGACGACGGCAAGCGATCAGCCGCTGGCCGCAGCGGGCACGCTGATGAGAGCGTGTGATCAGACAGTGAGGAGCCGCAGACCGTGCTGAATGACGTCGAACGCTGGCTGAGCACACGCTCCTGGTCCCTGACCGACCGGCCGCTCCACAAGATCATGGCCGCGAAACGCACCTCCGGATCGACGGTCAGCGTCGTGCTGCCCGCGCTCAACGAGGAGGAGACGGTCGGCGAGATCGTCTCGATCATCCGCCACGACCTGATGCAGCAGGTGCCCCTCGTCGACGAGATCGTCGTCGTGGACTCGGGCTCCACGGACCGCACCTCCGCGGTCGCCGCCGCCGCGGGCGCGAGAGTCGTGCACCGCGACGACATCCTTCCCCGGATGCCGGCCGTGCCCGGCAAGGGTGAGGTGCTGTGGCGGTCGCTGCTCGTGACGAGCGGGGACATCGTCTGTTTCATCGACGCGGACCTCAAGGAGTTCTCGTCCGACTTCGTCACCGGGATCGTGGGCCCCCTGCTCACCGACCCCGGCGTCGACCTGGTCAAGGCCATGTACGACCGCCCGCTGGGCGGCGCGGCAGGACAGGGCGGCCGGGTCACCGAGCTGATGGCCCGCCCCCTGCTCAACATGCACTGGCCGCAGCTCGCGGGCTTCGTGCAGCCGCTCGGCGGGGAGTACGCCGCCCGGCGCTCGCTGCTCGAACAGCTGCCGTTCCCCGTCGGGTACGGCGTCGAACTGGGCATGCTCGTGGACGCCCTGCACCTGGTGGGCCTGGACGCCCTCGCCCAGGTCGACGTGGGGGTGCGCAAGCACCGCCATCAGGACGGCCAGGCCCTGGGCCGCATGGCCGCCGCGATCTACCGCACCGCCCAGTTGCGGCTGGCCCGCGGCCACCTGATCCGCCCCGCGATCACCCAGTTCGAGCGCACCCGGGACGGTTTCGAGCCGCGCACGTACTCGGTGGACACGGAGGAAAGGCCCCCCATGTCCGAAATCGCCGAGTACCAGCAGCGCAAAGCCGCTTGAGCGAGCCCGTCGGCCGGCGATCGCATACGGCCGACGGGAACGTTTGAGCGTTTCCAGACGGGGCTAGGTTTCGAGGCATGGCTTCCACGCACGGTGCCCACGGCATCCTCGTCGCGTCCAACCGCGGCCCGATCACCTACCAGCCCCAGGACGACGGCTCCCTGCAGGCCAAACGCGGCGGCGGCGGGCTCGTCTCCGGGCTGTCGGCGATCGGGCCGGACGCCGACGCCCTGTGGGTCTGCGCGGCCCTCGGCGACGGCGACCGGGAGGCCGTGCGCCGCGGGGTCGGCGAGGACGGCGTGCGGATGCTGGACATCGACGCCGAGGTGCACGCCGACGCGTACAACGGCATCGCCAACTCCGTGCTGTGGTTCGTCCACCACATGCTGTACCAGACCCCGCTGGAGCCGGTCTTCGACGCGGAGTTCCGGCGCCAGTGGGACGCCTACCGCGCCTACAACCAGGCCTTCGCCGAGGCGCTGGCCGAGGAGGCCGCCGAGGGCGCCTCGGTGCTGGTCCAGGACTACCACCTGTGTCTGGTGCCGGGACTGCTCCGCAAGCTGCGCCCCGACCTGCGCATCGGCCACTTCTCCCACACCCCGTGGGCACCCGTGGACTACTTCCGGATGCTGCCCGACGACATCCGCGCGGAGCTGCTGGACGGCATGCTCGGCGCGGACCGGCTGGCGTTCCTGACCTGGCGCTGGGCGACGGCCTTCCTGGACTGCGCGGCGGAGATCGACCCCGGGCGCTACCGGGTGACGCCGGCCTCGGAGGCGTCCCGGGCGGTCGAGCACCTGGACGGCGCCCCGCCCCGCCGGACCCTCGTCGGCGTGCACGGCCTCGGCGCGGACGCCGAGTTCCTGCGCGCCCGCTCGCACGAGGACGACGTCGAGGAGCGGATCGTCGCGCTGCGTGAGGAGATCGGCGAGGGCCGCCGGACGATCGTGCGCGTCGACCGGACCGAGCTGTCGAAGAACATCGTGCGCGGCATGCTGGCCTACCGGCAGCTGCTCGACGACCACCCGGAGTGGCGCGAGCGGGTCGTGCACGTGGCGTTCGCCTACCCCTCGCGCCAGGACCTCGCGATCTACCGGGACTACACGGCCGAGGTGCAGCGCGTCGCCGACGAGATCAACTCCAGCTACGGGACGCCCGGTTGGACCCCGGTCGTGCTGCACGTCAAGGACGACTTCGCGCGCTCGCTCGCCGCGTACCGGCTGGCGGACGTCGCCCTGGTGAACCCCATCAGGGACGGTATGAACCTCGTCGCCAAGGAGGTCCCGGTCGTCTCGGACGAAGGCTGCGTCCTGGTCCTGTCGCGGGAGGCGGGGGCGTACGAGGAGCTGGGCGAGGACGCCGTCTCGGTGAACCCGTACGACATCATCGGCACCGCGCGGGCCCTGCACGAGGCGCTGACCATGCAGCCGGGCGAACGGGCCGAGCGGACCAAGCGGCTGGCCGCCGCGGCCACCGCGCTGCCGCCGGCCCAGTGGTTCCTGGACCAGCTGCACGCGCTGGAGGGCTGACCCGGCGGCCGGTCGTCCACCGGCCACCGTCCAACAAGGCCGTTGTTGCAGCCGGGTCGTCGTGGCCCGGCGGACAACGGCCCTCGTTCTCAGGCCAGTCGGTCGGCGAGTGCGGCGAGCAGCCGGACGACTCCGGCCGGGCCGTCGACCACCAGGTCGGCGCGCTCGGCGAGTTCGCCGACCTCGGGGGTGCCGCTGCACACCAGGAGCCCGGGAACGCCGTCGGATCGGAGCTTGTCGACGGCGGCGAACGCGGGCAGGTCGCCCAGGTCGTCACCGGCGTACAGGACGGCCTCGGCGCCGGTCTCCCGGATGTAGTCGAGGAGCGCGACGCCCTTGTCCATGCCCGGCGGGCGCAGCTCCAGGACCATCCGGCCGGGTTCGACGATCAGTCCGTGCCGGGCGGCGAGGTCGGCGAGCGGTTCGCGGAGCGCCTCGAAGGCGGCCTGCGGGTCCTCGGCGCGCCGCGTGTGCACGGCGAGCGCGCGGCCCTTCTCCTCGATCCAGGTGCCCTGCCAGGCGCCGATCTTGTCCAGGAAGCCCGGCAGTTCGGCGCGGACGGCGGCGACGCCGGGGTGCGGGGCGGGGGCGGTGACGTCGCCGCTGACGGCGTCCCAGCGTTCGGCGCCGTAGTGGCCGAGGACGACGAGGTGCTCCAGGCCGGGGACGCCCGCGAAGCCGCCGTGCCGGACGGCGACGCCGGGCGGACGGCCGGTGATGACGGCGACGGAGGCGACCTTCGGGGCCAGTGCCGCGAGGGCGGGGACCGCGTCGGGGTGCGCGCGGGCCCGGTCGGGGTCGGCGACGATGGGGGCGAGGGTCCCGTCGAAGTCGAGCGCGACGACCGTCCGGGTGGGGCGGGAGAGGATCGCTTCCAGGCCGTCACGCCCGGCGGGGGTCACCGGGGTCGGCAAGGGGTCCTTGGATTCGGGGTGGCTGCCCATGGGGCGACCCTATCCGGGTACGGGCGGGCGCACCCCCGGCTCATGGCCGAGCGGGGGACCGTGCGGCCGGAATGCGCCGGGACCCGGCCGGTCAGCGCTCCGAGCGGCGGGCCTCCCGCACCCGGCGCAGCCGGTTCACCGTCACCGGGTCGTGCGCGAGGGCCCTCGGGTCGTCCAGCAGGGCGTTGAGCAGCTGGTAGTAGCGGACCGGGGCCAGGCCCAGCTGTTCCCGTATCGCGCGCTCCTTGGCGCCGGGGCCGGCGAAGCCACGGCGCTCCAGGGCGAGGACGCGCTGTTCCCGCGCCGGCAGCTCTTCCATGGACAGCACGGTAACCCCCACCACCGACAGCGACCCTGCCGCTGCCCCTGCCCCTGCCCCTGCCCCTGCCCGGAGGGCTAGCCGGCGTTGCTGTCCGCCATGGTCGCGCTGGTCTGGAGCGAGCCGAGCACGTCGGCCGGGTCGCCGTCCGGGCTGACGGCCTTGGCGATGCCGCTCTTCACGTCGGCGCTGACACCGGCCCAGGAGGTCTTGTCGACCGGGTAGAGCTGGGAGGAGGGGAGCTGGGCGAGGAAGGGCTCCAGGTCCTTGTCGTTCTTGTCGACGGCCATGGCCTCGGACGCGGACGCGGTGACGGGCAGCAGGTCGTACTTGTGGGAGAAGGCCAGGACGTTCTTGTCCTGGTAGACGAAGTCGAGGAAGTCGCCGACCTGCTCGGCGTTGCCGTTCTTCTTGAAGGCCATCATCCAGTCGGCGACACCCATGGTCGCCTTCGCCTTGCCGTCGACGCCGGGCATCGGCACCATGCCGAACTTCACGCCCTTGCTCGCGGCCTGCTTCATCAGGGTGGGGTGTCCGACGAGCATGCCGACCTCACCGCGGGTGAACGCGGAGAAGGCGGCCGCACGGTTCAGCTTGGCAGGTGCGACGGGTCCGGTGAGCCCCTTGGCGACCAGTTCGTCCTTGATCCAGGAGAACGTGTGGACGTTCTGCACGGAATCTATGGAGTACGTGCCGACGTCGTCCGTGTAGCCGGTGCTGCCGCCGCTCAGCAGCCACTGCATCGTCTCCGCCTGGGCCTCCTCGGGACCGAGCGGCAGCGCGTAGGGGAACTTCACGCCCTTCGCCTTGAGTGCCCTGGCGTCGGCCGCGAGCTCGCTCCAGGTCGTGGGCGGGGTGATGCCGGCCTCGGAGAACAGCGTCTTGTTGAAGAAGAGCAGCCGCGTGGACGAGGCGAACGGCAGCCCGTACTGCGTCTGGTCGATCTGTCCCGCGTCGGCGAGCTGGGAGACGAAGTTGGCCTGCACGGGTATGGAGAGCAGGTCGTCGGCCTTGTAGAGCTGGCCTTTCGCCGCGTAGTCGGCGTACGCGCCGATCTGCGCCATGTCGGGCGCGCGGCCCGCCGCGACCATCTCCTTGACCTTGCGGTCGACGTCGGTCCAGGGGTAGACGCTGACCTCGACCCTGGTCCCCGGGTGGGCGGACTCGTAGGCCTTCGCCAGGCCGTCCCAGTACGTCCGCGAGGTGCTGGCCTTCGAGTCGCCGTAGTCCGCGGCCACGAGCCTGAGCGTCACGTCCGAGGAATCCTCCGAGCCGCCGCACCCCGCGAGGGTCGCCGCCATGCCCAGGGCCGAGACCGCCGCCGTCATTCCCGTCATACGCCGCTGCACCGCTTGCTCTCCCCAACCCCTGAGCCGTATCGGCTGCTTCATTTGCTTCTGCGTCCGTTGCATCCGTCTCGGAATGCGGATCCAAGGTCTACACCACGCGAGTGGACTAGACCTCTCCTGGGGTAAGGGGCGACACTGTCCCCCGTGAGACATGTCATCGCCCTCGATGTGGGCGGCACCGGGATGAAGGCGGCCCTCGTCGGGGTCGACCCCGAACCCGCCGCCGACCGCCCCGACGCGCCGCCGCCGCAGGCCCCCGAGCACCCCGTCCTGCTGCACCAGGCCCGCCGGGCCACCGGCCGCGAGCGCGGGCCCGAGGCCGTCGTCGACGACATCCTCGACTTCGCCGCCGAGCTGCGCGCCCACGGCGAGAAGCACTTCGGGCAGAGCGCCCTGGCCGCCGGCGTCGCCGTGCCCGGCATCGTGGACGCCGAACACGGCATCGCCGTCTACGCCGCCAACCTCGGCTGGCGCGACGTGCCGCTGCGCCGACTGCTCGGCGAACGGCTCGGCGGTGTGCCCGTCGCCCTCGGGCACGACGTGCGCACCGGCGGTCTCGCGGAGGGCCGGATCGGTGCCGGGCGGGGAGCGGACCGCTTCCTCTTCGTGCCGCTGGGCACCGGCATAGCGGGCGCCATCGGCATCAACGGCAGCGTCGAGGAGGGCGCGCACGGCTTCGCCGGGGAGATCGGCCACATCGTGGTACGGCCCGGCGGGACCGCGTGCCCCTGCGGGCAGTACGGCTGTCTGGAACGGTTCGCCTCGGCGGCGGCCGTCAGCCAGGCCTGGGCCGAGGCGTCCGGCGACCCGGACGCGGACGCGGCGGACTGCGCCAAGGCCGTCGAGTCGGGCGACCCGCGGGCGCGGGCCGTGTGGCAGGACGCCGTCGACGCCCTCGCCGACGGGCTGGTCACCGCGCTCACCCTCCTGGACCCGCGCACGCTGATCATCGGTGGCGGGCTCGCGGAGGCCGGGGAAACCTTGTTCACACCGCTGCGGGCCGCGGTCGAACGCCGCGTCACCTTCCAGAAGCTGCCGTCCATCGTCCCCGCCGCCCTCGGGGACACGGCCGGATGCCTCGGTGCCGGGCTCCTCGCCCGGGACCTCCTGAACACCACTTCAACGACTCCCCGGAGGTAACCACCTGATGGCTCCTAGCAAGGTTCTCGCCGGTGCCCGGGTGGTCCTGCCCACCGGGACCGTGCCCGAAGGCCGCGTCATCGTCGACGGTGCGCGCATCAGCGGGAGCGCTCCCGCGGACGCGGACGTCGTCGACCTGTCCGGCCACTGGCTGGTCCCCGGCTTCGTCGACATCCACAACCACGGCGGTGGCGGCGCGTCCTTCACCTCGGGCACGGTCGAGGACGTCCTGAAGGGCATCCACACCCACCGTCTGCACGGCACCACCACCGTCGTCGCCTCCACCGTCACCGGAGACATGGACGGCCTCGCCCAGCGCGCCGGACTGCTCTCCGAGCTGGCCGAGCAGGGCGACCTCGCGGGCATCCACTTCGAGGGTCCGTTCATCTCGCCGTGCCGCAAGGGCGCGCACTCCGAGGAACTGCTGCGCGACCCGGACCCCGCCGACGTCCGCAAGCTGATCGACGCGGCCCGCGGCCACGCCAGGATGGTCACCCTCGCCACCGAACTGCCGGGCGGCCTCGACTCCGTGCGGCTGCTCGCCGAGCACGGCGTGATCGCGGCGATCGGCCACACCGACGCGACGTACGAGCAGACGCAGGCGGCCATCGACGCGGGGGCGACCGTGGCGACCCACCTGTTCAACGCGATGCCGCCGCTCGGGCACCGCGCGCCGGGCCCGATCGCCGCCCTCCTGGAGGACGAGCGGGTCACCGTCGAGCTGATCAACGACGGCACCCACCTGCACCCCGCCTCGCTGGAGCTGGCGTTCCATCACGCGGGCGCCGACCGGGTCGCGTTCATCACCGACGCGATGGACGCGGCCGGCTTCGGGGACGGGCGCTACATGCTCGGCCCGCTGGAGGTCGAGGTCGCGGACGGCGTCGCCCGGCTGGTGGAGGGCGGTTCGATCGCGGGCTCCACGCTCACCCTCGACCGCGCCTTCCAGCGCGCGGTCACCGTCGACCGGCTGCCGGTCGACGACGTCGTGGAGGCCATCTCGGCCAACCCGGCCCGCCTGCTGGGCCTGTACGACCGCAAGGGGTCCCTGGAACCCGGCAAGGACGCGGACCTCGTGGTGCTCGATGCGGACTTCGCGCTCAAGGGCGTGATGCGCGGCGGCGCGTGGGTGGTCGATCCCCAACTGGGGTGATTCGCCCCTTTGTTGTGGCACGGCGGTCGACCCGGGGGACTGGGCCGACCGCCGTTGTGTTTGGCATGATCGTGCCTCCGGAACCACCGGCGGGCGCCCAGCCGACGCGCCCTGGTCACACCACTCTCGGGGGAGGTCGTCGCAGGTGATCCTCACGGTCACGCTGAACACCGCTCTCGACATCACCTACCGGGTGCGGTCCCTGCGCCCGCACGCCTCGCACCGGGTGAGCGAGGTGACCGAACGCCCGGGCGGCAAGGGCCTGAACGTCGGCCGCGTGCTCGCCGCGCTCGGCCACGAGGTGACGGTCACCGGGTTCACGGGCGGCGCGACCGGCCGCACCGTGCGCGAACGGCTCGCCGGCACCCCTCGCGTCGAGGACGCGCTCGTCCCGGTCGCCGGACCGACGCGCCGCACGATAGCCGTGGTCGACGCCACGACCGGTGACACCACTCAACTCAACGAGCCGGGACCGGAGATCACCCCCGCCGAGTGGGCGGCCCTCCAGGAGACGTACGAGCGACTGCTGCGCTCGGCCTCCGCGGTGGCCCTGTGCGGCAGCCTGCCGCCCGGCGTCCCGGTCGGCGCCTACGCCCAACTCGTCCGCGCCGCACGCGCCCTGGCCGTCCCGGTGCTCCTCGACACCAGCGGCGAGCCGTTGCGGCGGGGGGTCGCCGCGCGGCCCGACATCGTCAAGCCGAACGCCGACGAACTCGCCGAACTCACGGGCTCCCACGAGCCGTTGCAGGCCGCCCGCAACGCCCGCAGGCGCGGCGCGCACGCGGTGGTCGCCTCCCTCGGCCCGGAGGGGCTGCTGGCCCACACACCGGACGGCCACTGGCGCGCCAGGCCGCCCGTGCGCGCCCACGGCAACCCGACCGGCGCGGGCGACTCGGCGGTCGCGGGCCTGCTGTCGGGTCTGGTCGAGAACCTGCCCTGGCCGGACCGGCTGGCCCGCGCGGTCGCCCTGTCGGCGGCGACGGTCGCGGCGCCGACGGCGGGCGAGTTCGACCGCCCGCTGTACGAGAGCCTGCTGGACAAGGTCACGGTCACGACAGAGGCCGCGGCGGCGTAGCCGCGCGGCCCCTCCTGCGGCCCAGGGGCCAGTGCTCGCGACCCGGGTGTCCGGGCCGGAACCTAGTCCTTGACCTGGCCCTTCTTCAGCGAGAGCTGGTCGAGCAGCACGTTGCAGCTGTCGCCGTCCCCGCAGGAGAGGGTGATCGTGTTGGTGCCCTTGTTGAGGCTGGGCCAGGCGTACGTCTTCGTCCAGCCCTTGGCGAAGTCGCCGTCGGCGGCGTCCGCGTAGTTCTTCATGCTCAGCTTGGAGCCGAAGGTCTTGCCGTTGACGGTGAGCGTCATCGACTGGTCGGCGCCGGGCACGCTGTAGCGCGCGAAGAGGGTGTAGACGCCGTCGCTGGGGACGCCGTCGACCGTCCAGGTGACCGAGGAGCCCGGGTTGTTCAGGCCGGCCACGTAGACCCCGCCGTCGGACTGGGCGCCCTTGACGTCGGAGGCGGTGCTCACGCCGGTGCCGAGGTTCAGCGCCTTCGCGTCGATCTCCTTCGGCTTCATGGCGTTGCCGCCCGGCGCCTTGGACGCCGACTGGCTCGGAGAGGCGCTCTGCGAGGCCGTGGGGGTCGGGCCTGCGGCGTCGTTCTTGTCGTCGTCCCCGCCGCCGAGCATGGCGACGCCGATGCCGATCACGACGGCGGCGACCACCGCGATCGCGCCGATGAGGAGGCCCTTGGTGTTCGGGCCGCCCCCGCGTCCGCCGCCGTCACCGTGGCCGGGCATGGGCGAGCGCGTCGTGACGGGTCCGCCCGGAACGGTCTCGGGGGCCGCGTAGTGCGCGTTCGGCTGGTTGTAGCCCTGCTGCTGCGGCACCTGGCCGTACGGGGCGGTGGGGGCGTTCTGGCCGTAGGCGCCCTGGGCGGTCTGCTGCTGGCCGTACTGGCGCTCGCCGACGGCCCGCACCCGGTTGACCGAACCGGGGTAGCCGTAGCCACCACCTCCTCCGGACGGCGGGGTGGCTCCGTTGGCCTGACCGTCGGCGTACAGATAGCCGAACGGGTCGTCGTCCTCGGGCGTGCTCGCGCCGTTGTTGCCGGGCGTCATCCCTTGGTCTCCTCAGCGGGTGCGGTTCAGATGCGGTACGTGAATGAATGGCGAGCCTACCCGCTCCCACTGGGCCAAACGGGGGGCCTTCACCACACCGACTCACTGACCTGGGCTTATCCCGCGCGCCTGTGTTGTTTCGGACGTGATCGTTTCTCGACGTACATCCGCTCGTCAGCGGATTTCAACACCTCGTCCGCCGTCATGCCGCAGTGTGCCCACCCGATGCCGAAGCTGGCGCCGACCCGCACGGCCCGTCCGTCGACCCTGATGGGCGGGATGATCGCGTTCCGCAGCCGGACCGCGAGGTCCTGGGCGTCCGCCCGGCCGAGACCGTCGGCGAGCACCACGAACTCGTCGCCGCCGAGCCGGGCCACCGTGTCGCCGTCGCGGACGCCGTGGGTCAGCCGGCGTGCGACCTCGATGAGCACCTCGTCACCCGCGTTGTGCCCGAACCGGTCGTTGATCGACTTGAAGCCGTCGAGGTCGCAGAAGAGCACCGCGAGGCCCTTGGTGCCGTCGTCCGTCTCCCCCTCGGGGGCGATGGTGTGCACGTGGTGGTCGAAGGCGTCGAAGGCCTCGGAGGCGGACCGGAAGTCGAAACCGTGCCCGTTCCCGTCGAAGGCGGGGTGGCCGTCGTGGGCGGCGCCCGGCAGTTCCGCGAAGTCCCCGTGCCCGTAGGCCGCGTCCAGCGAGGCGACCGCGCCGGGCGGCAGGGACTGCGGGCGCGCGCAGAGGCGCGAGCTGAGCCGGGAGCGCAGTTCGGCGGAGTTGGGCAGGCCGGTCAGCGCGTCGTGCGAGGCGCGGTGCGCGAGCTGGAGCTCCCGGCGCTTGCGCTCCTCTATGTCCTCGACGTGGGTGAGCAGGAAGCGCGGGCCGTCGGCGGCGTCCGCGACGACGGAGTTGCGCAGGTGGACCCAGACGTAGGTGCCGTCGCGGCGCCCGAGCCGCAGCTCGGCCCGGCCGCCCTCGGCGGAGGTGCGCAGCAGGGTGCCGATGTCCTCGGGGTGCACGAGGTCGGAGAAGGAGTAGCGGCGCATCGCGGAGGCGGGCCGTCCGAGCAGCCGGCACAGGGCGTCGTTGGTGCGCAGGATGCGGCCGTGCTGGTCTCCGCCCATCTCGGCGATCGCCATGCCGGAGGGCGCGTACTCGAAGGCCTGCCGGAAGGACTCCTCGCTGGCGCGCAGGGCCTGCTGCTCGCGCTCCAGGCGGACCAGGGCGCGCTGCATGTTGGCGCGCAGCCGCGCGTTGCTGATCGCGATGGCGGCCTGGAAGGCGTACATCTGGAGGGCCTCGCGGCCCCAGGCGCCGGGCCGCCGGCCGTTGCGCGGCCGGTCCACGGACAGGACGCCGATCAGCTCGCCGTGGCCGCCGGAGACGCTCGGGGTGTACATCGGCGCGAAGAGGCGGTCGGAGGGGTGCCACTCGTCCTCGAAGCGGGGCGCGGGACCGTCCGTGTACCACTGGGGCACGTCGTCCTCGTCGAGGACCCAGCCCTCGGTGTGCGGTATGAACCGCAGGTCGCCCCAGCCCTCGCCCATGGTGAGCCGGCGCTCCCAGGAGGTGCGGGAGCCGACGCGGCCGGTGATGAGGGCCTCGGCCGCGGAGTTGCCCGCCAGGGCGGCGACGACGAGGTCGCCGTCGGGGCGTACGAGGTTGACGCAGGCCAGCTCGTAGCCGAGCCCGGTGACCACGCCGTCGGCGACGGTCTGCAGCGTGTCGGCCAGGCTGCGGGCGGTGTTCATGTCCGCCATCACCTGGTGCAGCTGCCGCAGGGTCGCAAGACGGACGTAGGGCTCCGACTCGGTCTCCATTCGCCCTCCCCTCGAGACCTCGCAGCAACTCCAGGGTTCTCTCGGCGTACCCAGGTGCTCTTCGGTGCTCTGCTGACTACGGCCTTGGCGACCGGGCGGTGCCCGCCGTGAAGACCCTCACGGCGTACTGCTTGGTAGCTTCCTGCATGGCGTCCCCGCCACTGAATCACAGCGCGCTCCCCACCCGGTACACAGGGTCAACAAAATATGGCTCCTGTGACTCAAGTCACAGCGGAACATGAGCAATTGAGTGGAGTTTCTGCATTTCAGCGCCCGTTTATCGACCGCATTGTCGGTCTGGTGTGCAGACCCTGTGCACGCTTGTGCCCGCTGGATGAACAGGCCTGAGCGTACGGCTTCCGGGGCCCCGATTCCCCTCGCATGTCCCCTCCCCTCCGCCCCCGGACCTAGGTCCCGGTTCGGGCCGAGGTCCGATGCGCGGTCCCAGGTGCGGAGACTAGCGTTTCGGCGTGCTCACGACTCCCCCTGCCGCTCCGCCCACCCCACCCGTGCATGCTGAGGGGGTGAGCAACGACGAGTTCCGTGCCGCCATGTCCCGGCTGGCCGCGGGTGTGGTCCTGGTGACCGCGTACGAGCCCGCGCTGGCCGCCGACGGGCCGCGCGGCGAGGACGTCGGCATGACCGCGACGGCCTTCATGTCCGTTTCCCTGGACCCGCCGCTCGTCATGGTCAGCCTGCGCGAGGGCTCCCGGATGGACGACCTGCTCGACGAACAGCCCCTGTGGGGGGTGTCCGTCCTCTCGGAGAGCCAGCGACACATCGCGGGCCGCTTCGCGATGAAGGGCCGCATCAGCGACCGGCTCCTGTTCGAGGACATCCCGTACGTGCGCGGCGAGGCGTCCGGGGCCCTCCTGGTGGGCGGTTCGCTGGCGACCCTGGAGTGCCGCACCGAGCAGCGGGTGACCGCGGGCGACCACGTCCTGGTCATCGGCCGCGTCCTGACAGCCCGCGTGCCGAGCGCGGACGGCGGCCCGCTGACCTACTTCAAGGGCCGCTACCGGCACCTGGGCTGACCGGGCCCGCGGGTTCCGTTCCCGCCGGGCGGGCTCCCGCCCGGCGGGGGTCTACCCCCAGTCGCGGCCGGTGCGGCCGCGCTTGGTGTCGGAGCGCTGCTTCTTCTCGCGCAGCCGCCGTTCGTTGATGCCCCGCGGGATGCGGGTGGCGCGGCGCGGCTTGGGGGGCGGGGCGGTGGCCTCGGCGAGCAGCGAGGCGAGACGCACGGCGGCGGTCTCGCGGTTGCGCCACTGGGAGCGGTGCTCGGAGGACCGGACGCTGACGACCCCGTCGACGAGGCGCCCCTCCAGCCTGGCGAGCGCGCGGTCCTTCCACACGGGCGGCAGGGCCTCGGTGTTCGCGAGGTCGAAGCGCAGCTCGACCTGCGAGTCGCTGGTGTTGACGTGCTGCCCGCCCGGGCCGCCGGAGCGCGAGAAACGCCACATCAGCTCGGCCTCGGGCAGGGAGACGGAGCCGCGGATGACATAGGGACCGGACATGGGTCCATGGTCCCGTGCCCGGCCGGTCCGCGTCACCCCGTTTTCAGCGGCCGTTCGAGTGCCCCGGGACACTTTGGCAAAGAAAGTAAAGACAGGCGGAACCTATGGGACCCCCCTTGGCGTTCATAGAGGTGACGGTAGCTTCGTCCTCAGTACGAAGCCCGTACGCAACGAGGGAAGGGACTCCCAACAATGGCTGTAAGCCTGTCCAAGGGTGGCAACGTCTCGCTCACCAAGGAGGCTCCGGGCCTGACCGCCGTCACCGTGGGCCTCGGCTGGGATGTCCGCACCACCACGGGCACCGACTTCGACCTCGACGCCTCGGCCATCGCGGTCAACCCCGAGGGCAAGGTCTACTCGGAGGCCCACTTCATCTTCTTCAACAACAAGCAGACCCCGGACCAGACCATCGTCCACACCGGTGACAACCGGACGGGCGAGGGCGCGGGCGACGACGAGGCGATCAACGTCAACCTGGCGGGCCTGCCCGCCGACGTCGAGAAGATCGTCTTCCCGGTCTCGATCTACGACGCGGAGACCCGCTCGCAGAACTTCGGCCAGGTCCGCAACGCGTACATCCGCATCGTGAACCAGGCCGGCGGCGCCGAGATCGCCCGCTACGACCTCTCCGAGGACGCGGCGACCGAGACCGCCATGGTCTTCGGCGAGCTCTACCGCAACGGCGCGGAGTGGAAGTTCCGCGCGGTCGGCCAGGGCTACGCCTCGGGCCTCGTCGGCATCGCGCAGGACTTCGGCGTCAACGTCTGATCCCGACGCACGACGCGAGGAGCCCCCGGCCGGCGGCCGGGGGCTCCTCGCGTGTCCGCCGCGCTCACGGGTGGTCCGGCCGGCCCTCGCCGTGCAGCCAGTGGTCCCAGATCCCGCTGAAGTCCTTGTCCGGCGCCGACTTCTCGACGTAGGCGGTGAAGTCGGCGGTGTCGGCGTTCCGGTGGCGGTACGTGGCGGCCCAGCCCTGGATGATGTCGTAGAAGGCGTCGTCGCCGACCAGCCGGCGGATCTTGTGCAGGACCATGGCGCCCCGGTAGTAGACGGGCGGGTCGGAGATGTGCGCGGCGTCCGGCGGGTCGGCGGGCGGGAAGGCCCAGATCTCGCTGTTGTCGGCCGGTTCGTAGTAGTCGCCCTTGTAGAGCGCGTGGAAGATCTCGTCGGCGCTCTCGCCGTCGTGGTCCTCCTGCCACAGCCACTCGGCGTAGGTGGCGAAGCCCTCGTTGAGCCACATGTCGCGCCAGGACTTCGGGGTGACCGAGTCGCCGAACCACTGGTGGGCCAGTTCGTGGACAAGGGTCGCGGTGTCGGGGGCGCCGGGGAAGACGGGGCGGTTCTGGGTCTCCAGGGCGTAGCCGGCGTCGTCGGCGCGGTCCACGATCGCGCCGGTGGACGAGAAGGGGTACGGGCCGAAGTTGTACGCCTCCCAGTCGATGATCCCGGGGATGCCCGCGAGCACCTTTCTGCTCGCCTTCGACTGGGTGGGGTCGACCGCCACGTAGACGGGCAGCCCCTTCTTCGTCGTGGAGCGGGTGATGTCGTAGTGGCCGATCGCGAGGGTGGCGACATAGCTCGCCATCGGTTCGGCCGTGTGCCAGGCGTAGGTGGTACGGCCCCCGCTGGTCGTCTCGCTCCTCAACTCCCCGTTGGAGACGGCCTGGAGGCCCTCGGGGACGCTGACGCGGACGTCGTAGGACGCCTTGTCGGAGGGGTGGTGGTCGCCGGGGAACCAGGCCATCGAACCCGTCGGCTCGCCGAGGCCGAGGGCGCCGTCGGCGGTGCGCAGCCAGCCTTCCTTGGAACCGTCCGGGTCGGTGATCGTCCGGGGGCTGCCGGAGTAGCGGACGGTCGCCCGGAAGGTGCGCCCCTTGTCGAGGTCGTCGGCGGGGCGCACGGTCAGTTCCTGGCCGGCGCGGCTCCAACGGGCCTTCCGCCCCTCGACGGTGACGTCGGAGACGTTCATTCCCAGCAGGTCGAGGTGGAAGGCGCTGAGGTTCTGGAGGGCCCGCGCGGTGATGTCGGCCGTCCCCGTGAGGCGCTTGCCGCGGGGGTCGTAGGACAGGGTCAGGCCGTAGTGCGTGACGTCGTAGCCGCCGTTGCCCGACTTCGGGAAGTACGGGTCGTGGACGCCGGCCGCGCCGGGCTTGCCGTGCACGCCTTCTCCGCCGCAGGCGGTGAGGGCTAGCGCGAGTGCGAGGGCCAGCGTGAAGGGGGTGATGCCGGGGGGTCGGGGCACGTTCGTGATCCTAGGGGGCCGGGGTGTCGGGGGCCTGAGCCGCAACCGGCGCTCGCCGGGCTGCACGCCTGCCCCCGCACCCGGTCGCCCTTTCGCCGGCCGCCGGTGGGGGCCGATCGCGCCGTTCCCCGCGCCCCTGGACCGCACCCGGTGATCCCGGGGCTGCGCCCCCGCCCCTGCGCCCCGTCGTCGTTTCGCCGCCCCGCCGGTGGGGGCTTGTCGCGCCGTTCCCCGCGCCCCTGGACCGCACCCGGTGATCCCGGGGCTGCGCCCCCGCCCCTGCGCCCCTGGGCGGCCCCGGTGTTCGGGTGCTGGGGTGGGTGGGGGGCGTGGCACCATCTTCTACGTGCTCGACATTGGTTATGCCCTCTCCAATCGTTTCCCTGATCCCCCGCAGACCGACTACCGCCGCGCGGACGTCCGTGCCCTGCGGCACGACCTGTTCTGCGGGGACGTCTACCTCGCCGACACCAAGGCGGCCCGCGAGGTGTCCACGGCGTGGGGATGGGTGCCGGTGCTCGACTTCGCCTGGGCGTTGTGCGACATCGTCGAGCAGCTCGACCGCGACCCGCTCGGCAGCCGGGCCTCCCGGCCCCAGCAGGCGGAGCTGGACTTCACCGAGTCGACCGACCGCATGCTGTTCGAGCGGCGCTTCGGCTGGGTGGACATCGAGGCCGACTGGATGCGGCGCGAGGAGGAACCGCTGACCTTCTCGTTCACCGCGCTGCGCCGCGAGGCCCGTGACTTCCTGCACGACCTGCTGGCCGACCTGACCGACCTGCACGACGACCTCGCCGAGAACCCGGCGATCTGGACCCTCCAGGCCCGCTTCCCCCGCGTCTCCTAGGGGCCCTCGACCCGGACGCCCAGCGCGGCGGCCAGCACCGGCGCCAGGTCCAGGAGCTGGGCCGTGCCGATGACCGCGCCCGCCAGCCGGTCCACGCCCCGGGCGATGTCCAGCTCCGCCGCCGCCCGCAGGTCCACGTCCGTCAGCGTCGCCCCGGTGAGGTCCGCGCCCTTCAGGACGCAGTCCACGAACTCCACCCGCTCCAGACGCGCGCCCCCGAAGTCCGGCTCGACCAGGACACAGCCCTCGAAGACGACGTCCTTGAGCCGTGCCGTACGCAGGTTCAGATAGTCGATCTTCCCGCCGCGCACCACCACCCGCTCCAGCACCGCGCCGTGCAGCTGCACGCCGCCGAGGCGCGCGTCGACCACCTCGACGTCCCGCAGCATCGCCTCGGCGAGGTCGGTGCCCACGCCCCGTATCCCCGTCAGGACCGAGTCCAGCACGCGCGCGTGGTGCAGCCGCGTCTCGTCCAGCGCGCAGCCCTTCAGCGCGCAGTCCATGAAGCGGGCTCCCCCGCCGTCCTGCCCGGCGAAGTCCGTGTCCTTGAACTCCAGCCCGTCATAGTCGCCGTCCGGCTCCAACTCCCCGCCCTCGAACGGCTCCAGCGCGGGCAGCCGCAGCTCGGGCCGCCGGGCCGCCTTCACTCCCCCGCCGGACGCCTTCGCACCGGACCCGCCCGCAACTCTCCTCGCCATGCCCCCATCCTGCCCTCCCGCACTGACAAACGCCCTGGCCTGCGCGAACCCGGCCCATGTCACATTCCGGGGTCCCCGATCGGTCCTCTTCACAGAAAGGCCCGCTGTCAGAGCCCTCTCGGACCCCGAGCACGAGGAGACCTCCAGCCATGGACCGCATCACCGTCATCGGCGGCGGCTTCGCCGGACTGACCGCCGCGATCACCGCCGCAGAGGCCGGCGCGAGCGTCACCGTCCACGAGGCGCACCACACCCTCGGCGGGCGGGCCCGGACCGCCGAGGGGCCCTACCGGGCCAACGAGGGCCCGCACGCCCTGTACAGCGCGGGACCGCACTGGACGTGGCTGAAGCAGCGGGACCTGATCGGGCCGCTCGCGCCGGTACCGCCCCGGGAGGCCGCCCGGCTGCGGCTGCACCACAAGGGCGCGCTGCGCCGCACCCCGCCCTTCGCGATGCTCAAGCTGCTCCGGCGTTCCTGCCAACAGGCGCCCGAGGAAGTCGACTTCATGACCTGGGCGACCGGGCAGGCCGGAGCGGAGGGTGCGCGGGCCGCCGCCAACTACGCGGCCGTCGCCCTCTTCCACCACGACCCGGGCTCGCTGTCCGCCGCGTTCGTGCAGGAACGGCTGCGCCGGGCCATGCGGCTGCCCCCGGAGGCGAACTGTCCGCGGGGCGGCTGGGCCAACGTCATCGACCGGATGGCGGGGCGGGCCTGGAACCTCGGGGTGCGGATGGAGACGCTGACCCGCGTGGACCGGCTGCCCCTGGGCAGGGGTCCGGTCGTCGTGGCCACCTCGCTCGCCTCCGCCCGACGCCTGCTCGGGGACGCGTCGCTGACCTGGCCGAGCGGCCGTACCGCGCTGATCGACCTGGCGCTGACGACCCGGCGCGGTGACGCGTTCGCCGTCTCCGACCTGGACGCGCCGGGCTGGATCGAACGGTTCACCGCGCGGGACCGCACACTCGCCCCGGCCGGTGAGCAGCTCCTCCAGGGGCAGATCCCGATCGCGCCGGAGGAGTCCGGGGCCGACGGGATCGCGCGCGCCGAGCACCTGCTCGACCTCGCCTTCGAGGGCTGGCGCGAACGGGTCACCTGGCGGCGGGAGTCGGTGGCGAGCGGCCGTACGGGCGCGGTCGATCCGCCCGGTACGAGCTGGCGGGACCGGCCCTCCATCGACCGCGGGGCCGGTGTCTACCTCGTCGGCGACCAGGTGGCCGCCCCCGGTGTGCTCTCCGAGGTGTCCTTCAACAGTGCGCTGGAGGCGGTGGCGCTGGCCCTGCGCATCCGCGAGCGCCTTGACCTCAAGCATGCCTGAGGTTGAAGAGTGGTGAACCCACCGGCCGGTGGCCTCCGGGCCACCGGGCCGTCCCAGCGCGCACGGTCCGCGTCCGTGGCCCCGCACCCGCCCTCGTACCCCTCTCCGACCTTGAGGAGCCCCTGATGCACGCCATCCGACTGCACGCCTTCGGGCCCGCCGATCATCTTGTCCACGAGCGCGTCGACGACCCGGTGCCGGGGCCCGGGCAGGTGCGGATCGCCGTGGCCGCCGCGGGGGTTCACCTCCTGGACGCGGCCCTGCGCGAGGGCATGCGCGGCGGTCCGGCGCCCGGGCCGACCGTCCTGCCGACGATCCCCGGACGGGAGGTGGCCGGGACCGTGGAGTCCCTCGGCGAGGGTGTCGCGGCGCTCTGGCTCGGCCGCCGGGTCGTCGCCCACCTCGGGTTCGCGCCCGGGGGCTACGCCGAACTGGCCGTCACGGACGTCGACCGCGTCCACGACATCCCGGAGAACCTGGACTTCGCGCAGGCCGTCGCCATGATCGGAACGGGCCGTACGACCATGGGGATCGTGCAGTTCGCCGAGCCGGGGCCGGCCGACGTGGTCGTCGTGCCCGCGGCGGCCGGCGGCATCGGCACCCTGCTCGTGCAGTACGCGCACCACCGGGGCGCGACCGTGATCGGTCTCGCGGGCGGCCCCGAGAAGGTGGCCCGCGTCCGCGCGAACGGCGCGGACCACGCCGTCGACTACACGGAGCCGAGCTGGTCGGAGAAGGTCCGCGCGCAGCTCGGCGGCCGGAGGGCGACCGTCGTGTTCGACGGCGTCGGCGGCGAGGTCGCCCGGGAGGCCGTGGCGCTGCTCGGACCGGGTGGCCGGCACGTCGTCTTCGGCTGGTCGGGCGAGGGCATCCGGGACGGCTCCCCCTACCTGGTGGAGGGGGTGTCCGAGCAGGTTCTCGGGCCCGTGATGATGCGACGGGCGGGCGGCCCCGACCCCGTACGGACCCTGGAGCTGCGGGCTCTCGCGGAGGCCGCGTCGGGGCGGCTCAGCCCGGCCGTGACCCGCTTCCCGCTGGCGGAGGCGGCCGCCGCGCACCGTGCCCTGGAGAGCAGGGCGACGATCGGAAAGGTGGTGCTGGAGCCATGACCACGAGCCCCGGAAAGGCGTCCCGCGAGTCCCTTTCGTCCAAAGATGCGACCCGTGTCGATCCATGGTCTTCTGAGCGGGTGAGTGTCACCCGGACAGGCGAGCCCAGTGTCCCCGCAGGTCAGGACGCCCACCGCTGGTGGGCGTTGGTGATCATCGCTCTCGCGCAGCTGATGGTCGTGCTGGACGCGACCATCGTGAACATCGCGCTTCCCTCGGCGCAGAGCGACCTGCACATGTCCGACGGCAACCGGCAGTGGGTCATCACGGCCTACACGCTGGCGTTCGGCGGGCTGCTGCTCCTCGGCGGAAGGGTCGCCGACCTCGTCGGCCGTAAACGGACCTTCATCATCGGCCTGATCGGCTTCGCCGGTGCCTCCGCGTTCGGCGGCGCGGCGACGACGTCCGCCATGCTCTTCGGCGCCCGCGCGCTCCAGGGCGCGTTCGCGGCGCTGCTGGCGCCCTCCGCGCTCTCGCTGCTGACCACGACGTTCACCGATCCGAAGGAGCGCGGCAAGGCCTTCGGCATCTACGGTGCGCTGGCCGGCTCGGGTTCGGCGATCGGCTTCATCGCGGGCGGTCTGCTGACGGAGTACCTGAACTGGCGCTGGTGTCTGTACGTCAACATCCCCATCGCGATCATCGCGGTGTTCGGCGCCCTCGCGCTGCTGCACGACCGGCCGGGCCACAAGAACGTCCGGCTCGACGTGCCGGGCGCGATCCTCGGCTGCGGCGGACTGGTCGCGATCGTCTACGGGTTCAGCGAGGCGGAGCCGCGCGGCTGGGCGGACCCGGTGGTGCTGGCCCTGCTCATCGGCGGTGTCGCGATGCTGGCCGCGTTCGTGTGGTGGCAGAAGAGGGCGCCGAGCCCGCTGCTGCCGCTGCACATCATCAAGGACCGCAACCGCGCCGGCTGCTTCCTGACGATGGGCCTGGCGGTCATCGGCATGTTCGGCGTGTTCCTCTTCATGACCTACTACCTCCAGGTCATCCTCGGATACTCGCCGGTGAAGACCGGTCTCGCGTTCCTGCCGCTGACCGTCGCCATCATCATCGGCTCGACGCAAATCTCGGCGCGGCTGCTGCCCCATCTGGCACCGCGGATGCTGATGGTGCCGGGCATGATCCTCGCGGCGGGCGGCATGCTCTTCTTCACCCAGCTCACCGTGGAGTCCGACTACACCGGAGAGGTGCTGCCGGGTCTGCTCCTGCTGGGTCTCGGGATGGGCCTGACCTTCATGCCGGTCTTCGCCACGGCCACCGCCGGGGTCGCCGCGCAGGACTCGGGCGTGACCTCCGCGACGGTCAACACCTCGCAGCAGGTGGGCGGTTCCATCGGTACGGCCCTGCTGAACACCATCGCCACCACCAGCACCACGGCCTACGTCGCCGCCCATCTCCGCAACCCCGCCCAGAAGGACCTGATCGTCCGCGAGGGCGTCGTGCACGGCTACACGGTGGCCATCTGGTGGGCGGTCGGCATCATGCTGGCGGCGGGCCTGATCGCGGGCCTCATGGTCACGGCCAAGCCGCCGAAGCACGCCACCACGGACTCGCCGGTCCCGGAGCCGGTGGTCTGACCGGCGGCGGGCCCTCCGTGCCGGCCGGCGTTCAGTGCCGGCCGGCCACCCGGTCCGCGAGCCGCGCGAGCCGGGACGACTCCGCGCTGTGGGTGGCCAGTTCGCGCCGGTCGGCGGTGCGGTAGGTGGCGTACATGCCGTGGACGCCGATCCAGCGGAACGGTTCCGGCTCCCACTTGCGGACCTCGTGGTTGACCCAGGGCAGGCCGGTCAGTTCGGTGGCGCCCGCCTGGCCGGAGTCCTGCCGCACGAGGTCGCGCAGGGTGCGGGCGGCCAGGTTGGTGGTGGCGACGCCGGAGCCGACGTATCCGCCGGCCCAGCCGAGGCCCGTCGAGCGGTCCAGGGTGACCGTGGCGCACCAGTCGCGCGGGACTCCGAGGACACCGGACCAGGCATGGGCCACGCGCACGCCGGTCAGCGGGGGGAAGAGGCGCACGAGGATCTCGTACAGGGCGTCGATGGTGGCCTGCTGGGTCCGGCCGTCGTTGTCGGTGCGCGAGCCGAAGCGGTACGGGACGCCGCGTCCGCCGAGGGCGATGCGGCCGTCGGCGGTGCGCTGGGCGTACATGTACGCGTGCGCCATGTCGCCGAGCGTCTCGCGGCCCTCCCAGCCGATGGCCGCCCACTGCTCGTCGGTCAGCGGCTCCGTCGCGATCATCGAGGAGTTCATCGGCAGCCAGGTGCGCTTCTGGCCCTTGAGGTTCGCGGTGAAGCCCTCGGTGCAACGCAGGATGTAGGGGGCGCGGACGGTGCCGTAGGGCGTGACCGCGTGCTTCGGGCGGATCTCGGTCACCGGGGTCTGCTCGTGGATGGTCACGCCGAGGGCCTCCGCGGCGGCGGCGAGGCCCTTGACCAGCTTGACCGGGTGCAGCCGGGCGCCGTGCGGTGTCCAGGTCGAGCCGACCGCGTCGGCGACCCGGATCCGCTCGGCGGTCTCCTTCGCGCCGTACAGCTCGCGGTCCTTCTCGCCGTACGACAGCTCGTGCGCGTGGAAGGCCTTGAGCCGGGCCAACTGAGCCGGCGTGTAAGCCACTTCGAGGACGCCGCCTTGGTGGACGTCCGCCTCGACGCCCTCCTCGGCGACCACCCGGACGACCTCGTCCACGGTGTCGTTCATGGCCCGCTGGAGGCGGGTGGCCGCCTCCTTGCCGTGCAGCTTCGCGTACCGGTCGCGGCCCGCGATGCCGTTGTAGAGCCAGCCGCCGTTGCGCCCGGAGGCGCCGTAGCCGCAGAACTTCTGCTCCAGGACGGTCACCCGCAGGAAGGGCGCGGCCTTCTTCAGGTAGTAGGCGGTCCACAGTCCGGTGTAGCCGCCGCCGACCACGACGACGTCGGCGGTCGCGTCGCCGGGCAGCGGTTCCCGGGGGGCGGGGAAGCCGTCGTCCGCGTACCAGAAGGAGATGCCGCCGTTCACGGCGTTGCCTGCCGAGCTGCTCATGAGCGGGACGTTAACCCCTGAACGCGCTGACTGTCTCCTTCGGATTCCATGCTTTTCCCCGCCCTCTGACCAGCGGATAGCAGGCGAGACCGATCACCACGGAGGTGAAATGCCCGAGATCGGTGAAGGTGCGCCCGGTGACGAGGGGGACCCCGTAGACGGCCAGCACGATCACCAGATACGGGTATCGCCAGGGCGTCGCGATCCGGTAGGTGAGCACGCCGACCACCCCCGCGAGCGCGTAGCTGACGCCGATGTCGAGGGTGTCGGCGGCCGAGTGCGGGGCCATGCCGTGGCGGATCGCCCAGAGCAGCGCACCCTCGCTGATCAGCGTGGACAGCACATGCGCGGCCGCGTTCACCGCGAGCCAGCGCGCGGTGCCCAGCCAGCGTTCGGCCGGCGCCTGGAAGACGGAGTAGAGCACGGCGTACGGCAGCCAGCGCCCGCCGTCGATCCACATCGCGCTGGCCACGAGCACCCGCACCGGGTTGCTCGACAGCTCGTGCAGGTTCGTGGAGCGCTGCCGCAGGAACTCCGCTTCGAAATCCGGAGACATGTGGTGCATCGCGACGGTCGTGACGAACAGGATCGCCAGCCAGATGTACGTGCCCGGGGCGCCGCGCACATATGTCCACACCCTGTGGATACCCCGCTCACCACGCACGGTCGGCCTCACCCATGCCAGTAGTGTCCCTTATGTGATCGACGTTCCGGCGCCATTCGGAACAGGCCACTCCGGATCAGGCAACCCCGGCGTCGCACCCTGTACATGGCTCGAACACGTGAATCTCACGTTCGACAGAGTGTTCGTAACAGCGGCTCGCTACTCTCCGGTGGCGTGAGAGTTACTGGTGGTGCGGAAGATCTGCGTTTTTCCTTACTGGGCCCGCTGCGGGCCTGGCGGGGCGGGACGGAGCTGGTGCTCGGTCCGCCGCAGCAGCGGGCGGTGCTCGCGGTGCTGCTGCTGCGCGGCGGACGCGCGGCCGGCGTCGGCGAACTCGTCGACGGCGTCTGGGGTCACACCCCGCCGTCCGGCGCCGTCCCCATGCTGCGCACCTACGTCTCCCGGCTGCGCAAGCTGCTGGAGCCCACCCGGCCCGCGGGCGCTCCGCCCCGGCTCGTGGTGTCCGTCGGCGACGGATACGCCCTGCGCACCGAGGAGATCACCAGCGACCTCGGTGTGTTCGAGGAGAGCCTCGCGCGGGCCGAGCGGCGTCGCGCCGCGGGCGACAGCCGCGGCGCCGCCCGGATGCTCGGCAGCGCGCTCGCGGCGTGGCAGGGCCCGGCGCTGGGCGGTGTGCCCGGACCGTTCGCCCGCGCCGAACGGACACGACTGGCCGAGCGGCGGCTGGGCGCGCAGGAGTACCGGCTGCGCGTGGAACTCGAACTCGGCCGCCACGAGGCGGTGTTGCCGGAGCTGAAGGCACTGCGCGACGCACAGCCGCTGCGCGAGGCGGTGTGCGAACTGCTGCTGGTCGCCCTGTACCGGTGCGGCCGGCGGGCCGAGGCCCTGGAGATCTACGCACGCACCCGCCGCACCCTCGTGGACGAACTCGGCGTCGAACCCGGCCCGTCCCTGCGTGCCGCCCACGCCCGCCTGCTCACCGGCGACCCGGACCTGTCGCCGCCGCCCGTGCCGGTCCCGGCCGCCGCCTCGGTCACCGCGGCCGGCGAGGCCGGACCGGACGCCGACCGCGCGGACGACCGCGACGGGGCCGATCCCGCACGGGCCAGGGGGGATGTGCATCCCTCCCAACTCCCGGCCGATCTGGCACTGTTCACCGGACGGGAGGCCGAACTCGGGCTCGTGGAGGCGCTGCTGCCCGCCGCCGACCCCCCGGACAAGGCCGTCATCGGCCTCATCAACGGCATGGCGGGAGCGGGCAAGACCACGCTGGCCGTGCACTGGGCCCACCGGGCCGCCCACCGCTTCCCCGACGGCAGCCTCTACGTCAACCTGCGCGGATACACCCAGGGCGGCTCCGTCATGCACCCCTCCGAGGCGCTGGAGACGTTCCTCGTGGCGCTCGGCGTGGCCCCGCAGGCCGTCCCCGAGGGGCTCGACGCGCAGGCCGCCCTCTACCGCAGCGTCCTCGCCCGCCGCCGCGTGCTGATCGTGCTCGACAACGCCCGCGACACCGAGCAGATACGGCCGCTGCTGCCCGGCACACCGGGCTGTCTGGTCATCGTCACCAGCCGCAGCCGGCTGACCGGCCTGGTGGCGGGACACGGCGCCCACCCGCTGACCCTCGGCCCGCTCACCGGCGACGAGGCGCGCGCCATGCTGACCCGGCGCGTCGGCCGTGCCCGGGTCGAAGCGGAACCGCGGGCCACCGACGCCATCGTCGAGCTGTGCGCCCGGCTGCCGCTGGCCCTCGCCATCGTGGCCGCGCGGGCCGCCCACCACCCCGGGTTCCGGCTCGCGGACATCGCGGGGGAACTGCGTGAGAACCACGGCAGCCTGGACGCCTTCACCGGAGGCGACGCGCGCACGGACGTACGCGCCGTCTTCTCCTGGTCGTACCACGCGCTGCCGCGTCCGGCGGCCGAACTCTTCCGCCGGCTCTCCCTGCACCCGGGCCCCGACATCGGCACCGCCGCGGCCGCCGCCCTGGCAGCCGAGCCGGCACGCACGGTCCGCGCGCGCCTGAGCGAACTCACCGGGGCCAGCCTGCTCGGCGAACACGCGCCCGGCCGCTACGCCTTCCACGACCTGCTGCGCGCCTACGCGGGGGAACTGGCCGACGCCGAGGACGGCACGGAGGGGCGCGCGGCGGCACTGCTGCGTCTGCACGACCACTATCTGCACACCACCCACAACGCCTCCGCGACCATCGGCCCGCTGCGCGAGACCCTCCCCCTGCCGTCCAGCACAACGGACAGCGGGCCCCTGCGGTTCACCGGCCGCAAGCAGGCCATGAACTGGCTGCGCGCGGAGCGGCACGTGCTGCGCGCGGTCGTCGAACAGGCCACCGCGCACGGCCACGAGGACCACGCCTGGCGCACCGCCGTGGGTCTCGACCTCTACTTCGACCGGCTCGGCTTCTGGCACGACCTGATGGAGATCAACAGTGCCGCGCTGCGCGCCGCCCGTGCCGTCGGTGACCGGACCGGCGAGGCGCACGCGCTGCGCGGACTGGGCTTCTTCCACACGCGGTTCGCGCACTCCGCCGAGGCCCGCCGCGACCTCGGCCGCGCGCTGGAGCTGTTCCGGGCGGAGGGCGACGCGTTCGGCGAGGCCCGCACCCGGCGCTGCCTCGCCTACCAGGCCAACGGGGAGGGCAGGTTCGCCGTCTCGCTGGACCACTACGCGCACGCCCGCGAGCTGTACCGGAGCGAGGGCAGCACGAGCAGCGAGGCGATCGTCCTGAACGAGGTCGGCTGGACGTACATCCTGCTCGGCGAGCACGACAAGGCGCTGGAGCACTGCGAGAAAGCCGTCGCCCTCCATCAGGAGATCGGGGACCCGATCGGGGAGGCCGCGGCGCAGGACAGTGTCGGATACGCGCATCACCAGCTCGGCCAGTACGGCGCGGCGGTCGAACGCTTCGAGCGGGCGGTGACGCTCTACCGGGAGATCGGCGACCACTACCTGGAGGCCGACACCCTGCGGCACGCGGGGGACGCGCACCTCGCCGCGGGCGACCGGGAGACGGCGGTCGCCGCGTTCAGGAGGGCGCTCGCTCTTCTGGAGGAGACCGGCCATCCGGAGGCGCCGGATCTGCGGGAGACCCTGCGCGGCCTGGGCGAGTCGGGCCGGGGGTGACTGCGGCAGGGGAGGGGAGCAGGAGTCGCGTGAATCAGGCGGCGGCGCGCTCCGGACGCCCGGACGGCGCCTGTCGGTCCTGCGGCTGCCGGTCCTGTCCCTGCCGGTCCTGCGCCCGCTGGTCCTGCGGCTGCCGGTCCTGGGCCTGCCGGGAACTCCGCCGCTCCGTCCGCGCCGGCTGCCGGTCCGCCTCCTCCACGACGACGCCGTGGTCGCGCAGGGCCAGCCGCAGACTGCGCAGGGCGTAGTACACCCGGGACTTGACCGTGCCCTGCGGGATGCCGAGGGCGTCCGCCGCCTCCTGGGTGGTGCGGTCCGCGAAGAACGTCGCCCGGATGACGTCGCGGTGCGCCGGGGTGAGCGTCTCCAGGGCCTCCTGCACCACGATGGACGACAGCATCTGCTCGATGTCGTCGACCTCGGCGCCCAGTTCGCTCAGCCAGGTGGCGCCGCCGATCTCCAACGGCCGCGCCATCCGCGTCCGGTGCCCGTCGATGACGAGGTTGCGGGCCACCCGGAACATCCAGGGGCGCACCGCCATCCCCTCGTCGTCGACGAGGTTCCGCTTGTTCCAGCAGCGCAGCAGCGTCTCCTGGATGACGTCCTCGGTCCGGTGCGTGTCGCCGCCGAGCATGCGCAGCACGTACGTGTAGAGCGCGGGACCGTGTTCCAGATACAGGTCGCGCAGCGCCCGTTCCTCGGGGGAGACCGCGCTCGCCGATCCGATGACCGTCACGTTCATGGTGTGCTCCTGTTCCTTGGGAATGGCCGGCCCCGTGGGGGGTACGGGGAGCCGGGGCCTCCTGGGGAACGGAGTGTTCCGAGGGGTGTTCCACGTTCGTTTGACGTCGGTTGTACGGATCGATGGACGAGCTGGTCGGGACGGGTGTGACCAGAGGTACGTGTGAGGTTTGCGCTCCGTGACTCAGACGTAGGCCGACAGCGCCTCCACCTGTCGGCGGACCTGGCCGACGAGCGCCGCGTATCCCGGGGGCAGCAGACCGTTGCGCTCCAACGTGGCCCACATGTGCAGCAGTTCACGTCCGTGCGCGACCACCGCCCGGTCGTCGTCGAGCTGTTGCCAGGCGGCAGCGGCCCGCGCCACCTCCGCGGGGGCCCGGCCGTCCCGGGCGCGGCACCGGATCCGGGCCACCGCCAGGGCCAGCACGATGGCCTCCCGGTGGTCGCCGCGCAGGTGGGCGAGGTAGGCCTCGACGGCCCGCGCCTCCACGGCGTGCGGATGCTCGGCGCCCATCGACTCGGTGAGGCTCTCGCGCAGCTCGGTCGCGTCGTCGAAGGCGTCGTCGAGCATCCCCGCGGCGGCGAGTTCGTTGATCCGGCCGATCCGCTCGGTGAGCCAGTCCGGGAAGTCGGTGCGCACGGCGGGCGCGGTCACGGCCGCCGGGTCCGGCACCTCCGCCCGCGCGGCGGCGGTGGCCCGGGCCCGGGCCACCGCGGTCGCGACGGCGGAGGCGGTGGCCGCGGCGGACGGCGGCACGACGACGGCCGCGGGGGCGTGGACCGTCTCGGGGACGGCGACCGGGACCGGGGCGGGCACGGGCGCCGCGAACTCGGTGGGGGCGGCGACCGGTGCGGGTGCCGGGACGGACGCCGGGGGTGCGAACGCGGCCGGGGAGGCGGAAAGTGCGGGTGCGGCGCCCGCGACAGGCACCGGAGCCGGAGCCGCCGGCTCGGTCGGAGCCACTGCCGCCGACGGCGCGGCGGCAGGGACAGGGGCTGCGGGCGCGAACTCCGCCCGGGTGACCGCCGGTGCGGGCGCCGGGGCCGGAACCGCGGACGCGAACTCGGCCGGTACGGCGGCCGGTGCGGGTGCCGGGGCCTGCGTCGCGGGCGACAACTCGGCCGGTGCGACGGCTGGTGCGAGTACCGGGGCCGGAACCGCCGTTGCGGCCGGGGTCGGCGTCGAGGCCGGGGTGTCGTGCCGGGGTGTACCGGGTTCGGGGGCCGGGACCGGTGCGGGGGTCTCGGCCGGGTCGAGGACGTGGCTGGAGCCGTCCGGGAGGACCTGGAGGACGAACCGGGCGGCGTCCGGACCGTCGAACACCGTCGCCTCGACGGCACCACCGCGCTCCTCCGCGTGGGCCTGCAACCGGTCGAGCACGGCCTCGTGCACGGACTGGCCCGGCGCGGGGACGAGGGTGTGTCCGTCGATCTCGGCGATCCCCTCACCGGAGATGTACACGTCGAAGTGGGCCATCGCTGTCCTCCTCATGCGGCGGGGCCGGTCGTGGTGGCGTCCGGGTCGGGGGTGACTCCGGGGGTGGCGCCCGAGGGCGGCGCGCCGATGCCCTGGTACTTCGCGAACTGGGCGCGGATCGCGAGGACATAGCCCTGGGCCTCGTTCGTCTGCGGAACGCCCTTCGCCGCCTTGACCGCGTCCATCCCGACGTCGTACGCGGCCAGGGCGAGGTCCAGCGAGGTGTTGCTCGTCCCGTCCTCGCCGGTCTCCTGGATCACGCCGTCGTCGATCAACTGCTGGCCTTGTTTGGCCAGTTCACACAGATAGCGGCCCTGCGCCATGATCGAGTCCTCCGCGTCCAGGGCGGAGGTCTTGCCGTTGTCGTCGTCGTCCTTGCCGTACTGCTTGAAGATCTCGGGCGGCAGTTGCGAGATGCCCTCCTCGCCGTTCGGGCCGACGAGCGACTTGTTGAAGCCGGACTCCTTCTCGATCTGCGAGGCGATGACGATCGGGCCGATCGCGCCGCACAGTTCACCGGCCTTCTGGATCGGGTCCACCAGGTCCTCGGGCACCGTCGAGGTGTCCAACTGCCCCTTGCCGTCGCCCTGGAAGATGCTGAGCGTCTGGTCCGCGGTGTCCTCGCTGGGGGGATCACCGCCGCCGCCGTGGAACAGCAGGTAGAGCGCGATGAGCGGGGCGAGCAGCACGCCGAACCCGCCCAGGATCACGACGACGACCAGCGTGCCGGCCAGGGCGAGCGGCGACAGCAGGCAGCCGCAGCCGGTGCCCGCGATGATGCCGTTCCGGACGGCGGTCGACGCACCGCCTTCTCCGCCTTCTCCACTCATGCGCCCGCCTTCTTCCCCACACCTTGAACCGCTGTGGCCACATGACCCGTTGTGCTGTCCGACGGGCTCGACAGATCCAAACGGCGCCCGGAGCAAATAAGTTCAAACCAGTGGAAACCAGATGAGCCAGAGCAGCGGATTCACGAGCGAAGAGGGGGGCGGGACACACATGGGCACTCCTTCGGCACTGCCGTCGGGCCCGGGGTCATGGGTACGGGGACCGAAGAACCCACAGCCGACGCCTCCGGAAGCGCAGCCCGCTCCCGAGGCCGACGGGACCGCCACGGAGCCCGCCGGATCCCCGGCTGCCCCGCAGGCACCGGCCGGAAACCCGGCGGCCCCGGTACTGCCGGCACAGCAGACATCCCCGGCCACGCGGCAGATACCCGCCGCCGGGCAGCAGGCAGCTCCGGCCGGTCCGCACGGGGCACCTCAGGTTCCCGCCGCGCAGGCCCCTGTCGGGCCCGCCGCCCCGCAGGCCCAGGACGCTCCGGTGCAGGCTCCCCCGGCGCAGGTGACTCCGGTCCAGGCGCCCCCCGTTCAGGCGGCGCCCGTTCACGCGCAGCCCGTTCAAGCGCCCCCCGTTCACTACGTGGCACCGCAGGCACAGCCGGCGCCCGTACAGACGGCTCCCGTGCAGGCGGCCCCCGTGCAGGCGGCCCCCGCCCCGGCGGCTCCGGTCCAGCCCGGCGTGCCGCAGGCCCAGGCAACCCCGTTCTCCGTAGCCCCTGTTCAGCCCGCGCACTCTCAACAGCCCGTGCCGCAGCCCGCGTTCCAGCAGGCCGCCGGCGCCCAGTACGCCGCCCCCGCCCCGCAGCCGGCGCCTGCGCCTGCGCCACAGGTGGTGGCGCAGGCTCGGCCCGCCGCCCCCGTGACCCCGCAGCCGACCGCCCCGGTCGCCCCGGCACCCCGGAAGGCCGCCGCGCGCCCCAAGGCCGCGGCCGCCCCGGCGCGGGCGGCCGGCGGGCGGCGGGCGGCTCCGGCCGCCGACGCCGAGCCCGGCTGGGGCCGGCCCAAGAAGCCCCGGCCCGTCCGCGGGAAGTCGCGCGACGAGGTCGGCTGGGTGAAGGCCCACGGCGGGTCCGGCGCGACCTCCATGGTCGAGGCCTTCGGCGGCGTCGACGTGGGAGCCCGCTGGCCCGACCCCGCCCGCGGCGAACCGCGCCGGGTCGTGCTGGTCGGCCGGACCAGCGCGCGCGGACTGCAGTCCGTCTCCCAGGCGCTCGGCGCGCTGAAGGACGGCAACGCCCCGCAGGGTCTCGAACTGCTCGGCGTGGTCCTCGTCGCCGACGCCCCCGGACGGCTGCCGCTCAGCCTGCTCCGCCGTATCCGCGTGCTCCGCTCGGTCGCCCGCGTGCACCGCGTGCCGTGGATCCCGGCCTGGCGCACCGGCGGCCGGCCGAGGTCCGTCCCCAGGCAACTCGCCACGCTCTCCAAGCTGGTGGGCGGCGAGCTCTACGGCGAGGGAGCCGTGTCATGACCCCACCCCTCCTCGACGCGCGGTTCCTCGCCGCGTACACCCCGCCCGTGGGTGCCGACACGATCCTCGGTCTGCTCGCCTGGTGCGCCTCGGCGTGCGGGGTCGGCGGACTGATCATCGTCGGCATCCAGATGGCGCTCCAACTGCGCCGCGGCGACCCCGGCGAGGGCGGCGAGCACTTCCGCGGCGTCTTCTTCGTCACCCTCAGCTGCCTGGTCGCCACCTGCGCCGGGCCGCTCGTCGCGGCCCTCGGCAGCCTCCAGCTCCTCGGTCCCTGACCGCACCACCCTCGCGCAACACCAGTCACCCAGTCGCCCACCGCTCGTGCCGGGCGCCGATTCCTCGGAGATCCCCATGTCCTCTCTGCTCTACGAAGCCTCCAACATCCTCGCCGCCGGTGTCCCCCAGCCGGCCCGCAACGCCCCCGGTGAGCTGACCGCCAAGGTCAACACGGTCCTCGGCATAGCCGCCTGGGCCGGCACCGCCGCCGGTGTCGCCGGAGTGCTCATCACCGGCGCGATGATGGCCGTCTCGGTGAAGCGCGGCGAGAGCTCGGAGCACATGAGCCGGCTCGGCATGGTCCTCGGCGGCTGTGTCCTCGTCGCCACCGCGGGCCCGCTGATCAGCTTCGTCTTCGCGTAAGCGGGCGCCGGTCGTGAAGTTCACACGCAGGGAGCGCCGGCTCGCGGAGGCCGGGCCGTACTACAAGCAGCGCAGCTGGCAGCTGTCGGCGGCCTTCATCGGCATCGTGGTCGTGGTGGGCGGCATCGCGGGCCTGCTGTCCGGCCCGGGCGCCGGCGCGGACGCTGCGAACGCCGCGGCCTCCGAAGGACCCCTGTCCAGGGTCTCCGCCACGAAGGACGGCCGGCCCAAGGGCTGCGGCACCGACGACAGCGCCGGTTCCGCACTGCCCAAGGCCGCGCCCAAGGACGTGACCTGGCGCACCCTCGGTGTCGCGCGGGTGCCGGTCTCCGCCTCGGCGGGCCCCACCCTGATCCAGGGGCCGCTGTGGTGGTGCTACGCGCACACGCCCGCCGGAGCCGCGCTGGCCGCGCACATCATCCCGTCGCAGATGAGCGGATCGCACTGGCGCACCGTCACCGAGCAGCAGGTGGTGGCCGGGCAGGGACGCGAGATGTTCGAGTTCCAGCGGGCCACCGTCGCGAACACGGACGGGCAGGGCGACGGCGCGGCCGTCGCCTCGTACGTCGGCTTCTCGGTGACCTCGTACACGGAGTCGGCGGCGACCGTGCGGCTGCTCCTGAAGAGCGCCCAGGGATATGCGGCGACCACCATCTCCCTGCGCTGGAGCGGCGGCGACTGGAAGGTGCGGCCCGACGACAACGGGTCCCTGCACTCCCCGGTGTCCTCCGTCCAGAGCACCAACGGCTTCACCCTCTGGGGGGTCTGACGTGAACTGCACGTCCGGAAATCCGGTCATCGACCTGGTGAAAGGCTTCTTCAGCTTTCTCGGCGACCCCATCGGGACCATCGTCGACCTGATCGCGAAGACCATTCTCGCGGGCGCGGTCGCCGTGTTCGCGGCGCTGACCACCAACGTCCCGACGCTGGAGCAGACCGACACGTCGAAGGGCATCAGCGCCGACACGCAGTGGATCGTCGTCTACCTGGCCGTCGGCTCGCTGCTGTTCGCCGCCTGCCGCATGGCCATCGAACGCAAGGGTGACGCGGGCCGCACGGCGCTCAAGGGCATCATGCGGGTGGTGCTCGTCTCGGGTGCCGCAACCACCGTCGTCGTGGCCGCCGCGTCCGTGGGCGACAGCTACTCCAACTACCTGTTCAACAACGCCGTACGCGATTCTCTGAACAACGTCGGAGCGTGTTCGGACGGCAGCGGCATCCAGTCGTTCCTGCTGCTGGTCCTCGCGTTCCTGCTGCTGATCTCCGGGATCATCCACACGATCCTGATGTACATCCGGCTCGGCGTCATGATGCTGCTGCTGGGCACCCTTCCGCTGGCCGCCGCGGCCTCGATGACGGACTGGGGCGCCGGCTGGTGGCGCAAGCACGTCGGCTGGATGATCGCCTGGCTGCTCTACAAACCCGCGGTCGCCCTCGTCCTCAGCGCGGGCATGGCGATGATCAACTCGGGCCAGAACAGCGGCAGCGGTGACGCGGCCACCATCAACACCCGTATCGCCGGTATCGGCGTGATGCTGCTGTCCGCCATCGCGCTGCCCGCCCTGCTGAAGCTGATCGTGCCCGCCACCGCCGCCATGGGCACCGGCAACCCGATGTCCAGCATGGGGCAGGCGGGTTCCAACCTGGCCAGTGGCGCGGTTCAGCTCGGCGGCCGGGGCGGCAGCTCCGGCGGCGGCGCGCAGGTGGGTCCGAGCGGTGCGTCCGGCACGGGCGGCGGAACCGGATCCGGCGGTTCGTCCGGTGCGGGCGGCTCCTCCGGCGCGGGCGGCGAGGCCGGCGCGACCGGATCGGGCGGCGCGAACGGCGCGGCGGCCGCGGGCCGGGCCGGTGGTGCCTCGGGTGCCGGAGCGGCCGGCAGCGGTGCCGCGGCGGCGGCAGGACCCGCGGGGGTCGCGGTGCTCGCGGCGGTGGCCGCGGCACAGGTGGCCAGTTCGACGGTCTCCGGCGCCGTGGAGGGCGCCGACGGCGAGCTGGGCAACAACAAGTGACCCACGGGGAGCCGACGGCGGCCGGACCACGCCTCTGACGCGTCCGCCCCGCGCCTCCCCCACGACCGGCCGCCGGGCTCCCTTCCCCCCTGGGAGCCCGGCGGTCTCCTCCTCACCGCCTCACCGCCCGATCGCCTCGCCGCACTCCCCGTCACTTCACGAAGGGAACCGGACTCATGTCCACGGAAGCCGCCACCCATCCGACCTACGGAAACTGGCGCAGGCCACGGCGACCGGGGCTCGGACCGCTCGGACTCGTCGGCACCTTCGGGGTGTTCGGCGGTCTCATCGTCACCCTGCTCGCGTCGCTGATCTCGCTGTACGCGGCCCTGGTCGTGCTCGTCCCGATCGTCGTGTTCCTGGTGCCGCTCTCCATCCGCACCCAGGACGGCCGCAACGTCTACCAGCTGATCACGCTGCGCGTCGGCTGGTGGCGCCGCAAGGCCAAGGGCGCGCACCTGTACGTCTCCGGCCCGCTGTCCGCCCGTCCCGGCGGCCGGTTCCGCCCGCCGGGCCTGCTCAACAAGGTCACCGCGACCGAGGGCCGGGACGCCTACGACCGCCCCTTCGGCGTCCTGCACCACCCGGTCCGCAACCTGTACACGATCGTGCTCGGCTGCGACCCCGACGGCGGTTCGCTCATCGACCCGGACCAGGTCGACGTCTGGGTCGCGCTGTGGGGCGAGTGGCTGGCCCGGCTGTCCCACGAACCCGGCCTGCGCGGCGCCACCGTGATCGTGGAGACCGCCCCCGACCCGGGCACCCGCCTCTCCCACGAGGTGCTCCCGCGTATCCACCCCGACGCCCCGCCGGCCGCCCGTGCCGTGATGGAGGAGGTCGTGGAGCGGTATCCGAGCGCGTCCTCGGAGATGCACACGTACATCACCCTGACCTACGGCGTCCCGCCCGGCCAGCGGCGCAAGAAGGACGACGTCATCACCGACCTCGCCATCCGCATCCCGGGTCTGCTCAGCGGACTCGTCGCGGCCGGCGGCGGTGCCGCGTACCCGCTGTCCGCGGAGCGGATCGCCGAGGTCGTCCGGGTCGCCTACGACCCCGCGGTCGCCGCCGACGTCCTCAACGCCCGCGCCCAGCAGGGCGGAACGGGCCTGGAGTGGGACGACGCCGGCCCCGCCGCCGCCGTCGAGACCGTGAACAGCTACCAGCACGACTCCGGCGTCTCACGGACCTGGCTGCTGACCCTCGCGCCGCGCGGCACGATCCGCTCCTCGGTGCTGCGGGGCATGCTGGAGGCCGCGCCCGGCACCCGCCGCAAGCGGGTCGCCCTGGTCTACCGCCCCATCGACCCGGCCACCTCGGCCCGCATCGTGGAGGCGGACCGGCGCAGCGCCCAGTTCATGGCGACGTCCGGCAAGGGCATGGTCCAGGCCCGCGCGGCCTCCGAGGTGCGGGCGGCGGAGCAGACCGCGGCCGAGGAGGCGTCCGGCGCCGGACTCGTGGAGTTCTCACTGATGCTGACGGTGACCGTCGACACCATGGAGGAGCTGGCGGACGCGAGCGTGACCGTACGCAACCTGACAGCGGCGTCCCGCGTGCTGATGCGGCCCGCGGACCGGATGCAGGCGGCGGCGTTCAGCTGCACCCTGCCCGCCGGGATCCTCCCCTGGGAACAGACCCTCATCCCGCACGAGTTGCAGGAGGCGCTGTGAGCCGCCGCCGCGAGGAGAAGCTGGCCGAGCGGGCCGACCGGCTCGCCGAGGAGCAGGCGCTGCGGGCGCCCGCACCGGGCGCGACCGGCGCGCAGCCCTGGGCGGAGCCGCCCGGCCGGAAGAAGCGGTCCAAGGCGGCGAAGTCCGCCGCCCGGGAGGGCGGGACGGACCTCGCGCCCGGCACCGCGCCGACGGGCAGACCGGCCCCGCCGGACAAGCCGGCCAGGCCCGGCAAGCAGAAGACGCCGGGCCGGACCAAGGAACTGTTCGTCCCGCACCGCGGCTGGTACGGCGTGGGCGGCGGACGCGTCGGCTACATGGACCCGCCCACCATGTGGCGCGCGACCACCGTGCAGGCCTGCGGCATGTGGCCCTTCGCCGCCGGCTCCGGCTCGCCGATGACCGGCGTACCGCTCGGGCAGCACCTGTTCACCGGCGCCACCGTGTGCGGCGACCCGCTGAACTGGTTCACCCGGGCCCGCTACATCTCCAACCCCTCCCTGTTCATGCTCGGCATGCCGGGTCTGGGCAAGTCCACGCTGGTCAACCGGATGCTGATCGGGCTCGCCGCGACCGGTGTCGTCCCGCTGGTCCTCGGCGACCTCAAGCCGGACTACGCCGACACCGTGCGCGCGCTCGGCGGCCAGGTCATCTCCATCGGCCGCGGCCGGGGCGGCATCAACGTCCTCGACCCGGGCGCGATGGGCGCGGCCGCCGCGAAGATCGGCGGCGAGGCCGGCGAGGTGCTGAAGGCCGAGGCGCACGGCCGTGTCCTGAACATGGTCGCGGCGCTCGTCACCATCGTCCGCGGGCGGCCGATGGACGACCACGAGCAGTCCGTGCTCTCCGCCGTCCTGCACCATCTGCGCGAACGCACCCCCGAGGGTCGTACGGTGCTGCTGCCGGACGTGCTGCGGGTCCTCACCGAGGGTCCGCCCCGGGTCCGTGCCGTCACGCTCGACCGGGGTGACGACGCCCGCTACCGGGACGCCGTCGACCCGCTGCACCGCTCGCTGCTCGGCATCCTCGACGGCCCGCTCGGCGACACCTTCGCCTCCGAGACGTCCACCCGGATCGATCCGAACGCGCCCGCCGTGTGCATCGACATCTCCGGCATCGGCGAGGCCGACACCCAGCTGACCGCCGCCGCGATGCTCGCCGCCTGGTCCGACGGGCTCGGCACGGTCGCCGCCTCGCACGCCCTCGCGGACGCCGGACTCGCGCCCAGGCGCTGGTTCTTCACCGTCCTCGACGAACTGTGGCGCCCGCTGCGCGCGGCCTCCGGCATCGTCGACCGCATCGACGCGCTCACCCGCCTCAACCGCTCGCTCGGCCTCGGCGACGCGAAGATCACCCACACCCTCAAGGACGCCGAGGCCCTCGGCACCGACGCGGACCGTGCCAAGGCGCGCGGCTTCGTCGAACGCGCCGGGATGGTGGTCTGCGCCGGGCTGCCGCGGACCGAGATGGAGGACCTGGGCAAGGTCGTCGGCCTGTCGCGGCGCGAGATCGAACTCGTGTCGTCCTGGTCCTCGCCGCCCGGCTGGGGTGTCAACGGCGACAACGAGGAGCCGCCCGGCCGCGGCCGCTTCCTCATCAAGGTCGGCGGCCGGCCCGGCATCCCCATCAAGGTCGCCATCACCGACGCGGAGCGCCACCTGCACAACACCAACACCCGCTGGACGCCCAACGAGGACGCCGTCGAGCAGGCGGCGGCACGTGCCGCACAGCAGGTCGCCCGGGTCGCCCAGGAGGGTGTCCACGGACTCCCCGGCGGGCCCGGCGCCGAGGCCTCCGGGAGGTGGACCGCGTGAGCGCTCCCCGCGGTGGAGGCGGCGGCGACCTGCACGACCTGCTCCCGTGGGCGATCGTCGCGGTCGCCGGCACCGGCCTGGTGATGTTCACCGTGGCCTGGTCCGGCGGCACCCTCGGCGCCGGCCTGTCCGGGAACGGCTGGGACGCCCCGCCGTTCGCGCTGTCCACCATCGCCCACCTGGTCTCCGACGGGCCCGGCGCCCTGTGGCCGGCCGCGCCGCCGGCCGCCGTCTACGCGGGCATGCTGGGGCTGCTGGTCCTCATCGCGGTCCCCCTCGCCCTGGTCGTCCGCCTCCTCATGGACCGGTCGGCGCGCCCCAAGGGCCTGGCCGGACGGCGCGAACTCGCCGCCATGTGCCCCAAGGGCATCGAGTCCCGCGCGCGCGAGCTGCGCCCCGGGCTCAAGGGCCGCGACCAGGTGCACCCGGACGAGACGGGCAACCTCCTCGGCGACCTGGAGCCCAAGGGCCCCGAGCTGCGCAGCAGCTACGAGGACGTCGAGCTGGACCTCATGGCGCCCCGCGCCGGGAAGTCCACCGGGATCGCGGTGCCCCGGGTGCTGCGCGCCCAGGGCGCGGTGCTGCTCACCTCCAACAAGGCCGACGTGTACGCCGTGACCCGTGCCGAGCGTGCGAAGGCGGGCACGGTCTGGACGTTCGACCCGCAGGGCATCGCGCACACCCCGCGCGCCCTGTGGTGGAACATCCTCGGCGAGTGCCACACCATCGAGGGCGCCCGCCGGATGGCCGGGCACTTCGTCGCCTCCGTCAACGACGACACGGCGAAGAAGGACTTCTGGATCTCGGCCGCCCAGAACACCCTGACCGCGCTGTTCCTCGCCGCCGCGCGCGGCCGGGCCCCGCTGACCGAACTCCTCGCCTGGCTCGCCGACCCCGCCGACCGGACCCCGATCGACCTGCTGCGCGAGGTCGGACTCGTCGCGATGGCCGAGCAGTTGCAGGGAACGGTGCGGGGCGCGGTGGAGACCCGGGACGGCATCTACGAGACGGCCCGGCAGACCGTGTCCTGCCTCCTCGACCCGGACATCCTCGCCTGGGTCACCCCGGACCCCGACCTCCCGGAGTTCCGGCCCGACCGGCACGTGCTCGGCACCGACACGCTCTACCTGCTGTCGAAGGACGGCGGCGGCTCCGCGGCCGGCGTCATCGCGGGGCTCGCGGACGCAACGATGCGGGCGGGCGTCGTGGCCGCCGAGCGCATGGGCGGGCGCCTCGACCCGCCGCTGACCGCGGTCCTCGACGAGGCGGCGAACGTGTGCCGCATCTCCGATCTGCCGGACCTCTACTCGCACTTCGGCTCCCGCGGCATCAACGTCGTGACGCTGTTGCAGAGTTACCGGCAGGGTGCCCGCGTGTGGGGCGAGGTCGGCATGGACGCGCTGTGGAGCGCGGCGACCATCAAGCTCCTCGGCGCGGGACTCGACGACGCCGACTTCGTCCAGAAGATCTCCACCCTGGTCGGCCAGCACGACGTCAAGACGCCCAGCATCTCGCGGAGCAAGGACGGCACGTCACGGTCGTACTCCTACCGCCAGGAGGCCGTCCTGCCGCCGGACCGGATCCGCGCCCTGCCGAAGGGCACGGCCCTGCTCCTGGCCACCGGGGTCAGGCCGGCGCTGATCCGGCTCCGTCCCTGGTACAAGGAGCCCGGTGCCGGTGCCATCTCGGCCGCGGCGAAGGCGGAGACGGCGGCGATCACCGAGCGGGCAGCGAGCCGTCTGCTGCCGGGCGTGACCCTGCACAAGCCGGAGCCCGGCCGGGACGCCGCGCCAGCGTGACCGTCCTGAGGACCAGCTCGGCGGGCCCGTACCGGAACCGGCTCATCAGCCACGAGCCGTAGGTGAGTTGGAGGCCGTACAGCAGCACGCAGCCCGCGAGGACGGCGGCGCTGCCGACGCGGTCGTAGAGCCCGAGGCCGTAGCCGGTGAACACGCAGGCGAGGACCAGCGACTGGGTGAGGTAGTGACTGAGCGCCATGCGCCCGGAGGCGGCGAGCACGTCCGCCGCCGGGCGCACCGCGTCGGCCAGCAGAAGCACCCCGCACGCGTACGACGCCGTGAGGGCGGGCGCGGTCAGCAGCGACACCGCGTGCCCGACCAGGAACCAGCGGCTGTCGAGCGGCCCGTTCGCGCAGACGGCGGTGACCAGCCCGCCCGCGAGGCCGACCGGCAGCCACCGGACGAGGGTCCGCCGCAGCCACACCCGGTCCCGGCCCCGCCGCTCCACCAGACCGGCCTTGGCCGCCGCGAGGCCCGCGAGGAACGCGGCCAGCATGTCGGGCGCGTACATCAGATTGGCGCCGAGCGCCGACGGCAGTTCGCGCAGATGGGCCCCGATCACCGAGCCGAACCCGCCGCGGTAGGCGGCCACGGTGTCCGCGGCCCGGGGCGCGTACTGGGCCGGGGTGACCGGTTCGGTCAGCGCGACGGTCAGCAGCCCGTATCCGAGGAGCAGCACGGCCAGGCCCACCACCAGACAGACCGCGACCCGTACGGCGGCCCGGGGGGCGAGATCGCGCAGCCCGTACAGGATCAGGCCGAGAGCGGCGTACGTCATCAGGATGTCGCCGGGGTAGAGCAGCACGGCGTGGACGAGCCCGAGGCCGAACAGCCCTGCCGTGCGGCGTAGATGGCGGAGTCCGGAAGCGGTGTCCGACGGGCCGGCCGCGCGGCGGTCGAGGACGAAGCTGTAGCCGAGGAGGAAGGAGAAGAGCTGGTAGGCGGTGGTGGTCGCGGTCACGCCCCAGGCGGCCGCCCGGTCCACGGCCGAGGCACCCGGCCCGCCGCCGAACGCCGTGTACGGGTCCGCCGTCAGCTGGGCGTTGACGAGCAGGATGCCGAACAGGGCGAACCCGCGCAGCACGTCGACCTCGACGACCCGGCCGCCTCGCGCGCCGCCGCCGGCCCCGCTCTCGCGCCCGTTCACGACGAGACCATGACCCCGGTACCGAAGGCCAGGGTCGAGGACAGGAACCAGCCGAACGACGGCGCCAGCAGATAACGCAGCGTCCACAGCCGGGCCGTGGCGGGCCGGTTCTGCGCGTAGACCACGGGCACGCTGCCGCCGACCGGCGGCAGCCCGCACAGCGGCCCCCGCCATCCCGGGTCGAAGACGAGACCGCGCCCCAGGTGGTCGGAGAACACCACGAGCCCGCCGGGCCTGCGGTCGGCGACCTTGCGGGGCGTGACCTGGCCCATCACCCGCAGCCCGCGCAGCCACAGCCGCACGGCTACCAGCACCGACCGTGCCGCCAGCGTCAGGAACCCGAGGCCGAACCCCGTGCACAGCGCCAGCGGCACCAACTCCGCGACCATCCCGATCCCTTCGTCCACGACCGCCTTCGACGCACAACGTCCCGTGGCGTCCGACCGGTTCACACCGTCGCTTTGAACCACCGCCCGCCGCAGCACCGTTGTGGGAGCGACCCCCGGCCTCCCTCCCATGCGGCGCCTACGAAAGGAGCTTCGGCCCAGATGAGACGGACCCTGCGCGCACCCGGCCACCGGACGGCCGCGACCCTCGCTCTGGCCCTCGCGCTGACGGCGACGGCCCAGCAGCCGGCCCGGGCCGACCCCGAGCCCGAACCCGGCACCCTCACCGAGGTGCGCGCCGAACTCGAGCGGCTCTACCACGACGCGGAGGTGGCGACCGACAAGTACAACGCCGCCGACGAGAAGGTGACCCAGCAGGAGAAGCGCGTCCACACGCTCCAGGACCAGATCGAGACGGCCGAGACGAAGCTGGGCCGGCTCACCCGGCTGGCGGGCGCGGCGGCCCGTGCCCAGTACCGGGGCGACAGCCTGCCCGCCGAGATGCAGTTCGCCCTCGCGGAGAACCCCGAACACGCCTTGGACAACGCCTCGTTGGCCCGCCAGGCCCAGCAGGCGACCCAGGGAGTACTGACCGCCCTGACAGCGACCCGCGAGGACCTGGGCACCCGCACCGACAAGGCCACCGACGTCCTGAAGAGCCTGCGCAAGAGCCGCCGCGCCAAGGACACCGAGCGGCGGTCGATCGAGAAGCACATCGGCGACGCGAAGAAACTGGAGTCGACCCTGGAGAAGAAGGAGGTCGAGCGGCTCGCCGCGCTGGACAAGAAGGAGGCCGACGACGCCCAGGCGAAGTGGGTGGAGACCGGCGTCCTCGAGAAGGTCGGCACCGACGCGACCCCCGCGGGCAAGAAGGCCATCGCGTTCGCCACCCGCCAGCTCGGCAAGCCGTACGTGTGGGGCGCCGAGGGCCCCGACTCCTTCGACTGCTCCGGTCTCACCTCGCAGGCCTGGCTCGCGGCGGGCCATGTCATCCCCCGCACCTCGGAGGAGCAGTGGCGCCGCCTGAAGCGCGTCCCCGTCGAGGACATGCGCCCCGGCGACCTCATCATCTACTTCGCCGACGCCAGCCACGTCGCCCTCTACATCGGCGACGGCAAGATCATCCAGGCCCCCCGCCCCGGCCGCTGGGTGTACGTCTCCCCGGCGGCGTCGATGGAGATCCTCGGGGTGGTCCGACCGGACGCGTGAGCCCGGCGGAGCCGAGGCCGCTGGCGAGGCCCGCGTCGAGGACGGGGACGGGGACGGGACGCAGGGCAAGGACGACGACGAGGGGCGGACCACCGCGGCCCGCCCCTCGTTCTGTCCGAGCCCGTACGCCGTGAGCGTCAGCCCTGCGCGGGCGGCGGTCCGAACGGGTCGACGGCGTCGACGACGGGAACCTCCTTCGCCCGGTGCGAGCCGGGCTTGCAGCCGGCGAACACACCCGACGGGTCCCGCAGGTTCTGCATGATCGGCCCCAGGAAGTCCCGGTGCCAACTGGCGGGACCGCTCATCCCGGACTCGGAGGCGGTGTCGCTCAACTCCCCCCAGGCGAGCCACAGTCCATGCAGCTGGGCCACCGCCTCCGGGTGCTCCCACCAGCGTGAGCACCACAGGGACTGCGAGGTGACCTCCCGGCCGTAGACCGGCAGCAGTACGTGGTGCACCCACAGGGTCAGCTGCCGCAGCGCCTGGCCGTACTCCGGGGCCTCCAGATAGAGGATGAACTTCGGCACGGGCGGCGAGGCCGGAGCCTCCTGCTCGGCGTTCCCTCCGGTCTGAACCGTCATGGCGCTCCCTCCTGATGCGTGGTCTCGTCCGGGGACCACAACGCACCCGTGCGGTACGGGGTTCACGCGTCCGGCGGACCACCGCCCTCCGCCCGGGGTTGAACCGCCCGGCGGCAACGTCCGTTGAATCTGGCACGGCTGTTCCACGGCGCGGGCGAGTGGCGCGAGTTTCGTCACTCCGGCGAGGAGGACCTCACGATGGCGGGATTCAACGCGGAGCAATTCAAGTCCGACGAGCTGGCGGTGAGAGAGGAACTCAAGAAGTACAACCTGCACAAGGACCCCCAGTTCATGAAGGCCTTCAACGGCTACATGACCCAGCTCGGCAAGAACGGGCAGTGGATCCAGCAGGGAGCCACACCCAACGCGAACTGGTCGGGCACCGCGGCGACCGACCTGATCAAGGAGTTCGACCGCCTCAAGGCCTTCCATGTGCCGGCCGGTTGGTGGCGGGCGAACAGGAGGAACAAGAACTTCGACCAGCAACGCGAGGCGAAGGCGGAGGAGACGTACGCCAAGAAGTACCTGTGGAGCAAGACGGAACCGTTCTATCCGGCCAGGAAGGCGGCGGAGAACGGTGGCCTCATCCTGGAGACGTCACCTCCGGGAAAGATGTTCAACGGCAAGAACTTCGGCTTCGAGAGCTGGTCGGACGCTCCCGTGCAGGCCGATCTCTGGAAGGACATGTCCGGCCACTACGTGGACGGGGCACGGGACCGGGTCGAGGCGATGATGCTCGAAGGCAGGGTGGCCAACAGTGTCCTGACCCAGCACGAGTGGCCCCACCTGAAAGAGCTGATCGAGACCGGCCAGGTCACGAACCTGCACGTCAAGGTGATGGGGATCAGGAACGCCTCCCAGGACTCGTCCACGTGGTCGCTGCACACGCAGGCGACGTTCAACGTCACCTCGCAGAGGTCGTTCGACCAGATTCCCTCACCGGGCGACCCGGACTTCGGGGACAGGCAGAACCGCTGGCGCAAGCAGGAGAAGGCCCGGAACCCCAGCAAGTCGTCCACGAGCTCGTCGAGTTCTCAGGACAGCAAGTCGAGCATGTACTCGCTGGACACCTTCCACAAGGCGTTCGACGATCCCAACGCGGTCGTCATGCTGTCGGACCCCGCGGCGGCCAGCACACCGGTGGCGGAGAGCCCGCAGGAACTGTCGCGGGTGGTGACCCGCCAGCTGACCCGCGCGAACACCACGCTCTCCCTCCAAGGGGCCGACAGGGAAACGACCAAGGCGGCGGTCCTCCAGGCGCTCGCCGAGCAGGACGCCGCGGTCCAGTCCCTGAACGGAAAGCTCACCGCCCTGCGGAGCGAGCAGGAGCGACGGGCGAGTGCCTCGGCGTGGCCCGGCACCCACAACTACGACGCCGGGTTGGCTCAGGGCATGTCCTCCATGGCACCGTTCACCACGTCCACCGCCGACTACTCCCCGAGAGCGAACGTCCCCGGCACCGGCGGCAGTTACTTCCCCGAGGGCGTGCGGTACAGCGCCACGCCACTCACCGCACAGCCGTACACGTACTCCCTCACGCAGACCGAGTCCCCCGCCCAGACCAGTTCCTACGCCTATCCCCCGGCGCCCGCCCCGGGCGCCCAGAACTTCAATCCCGCGTACACGAACACGCAGGAGCGCACCCCGAGCACGGGCTCGGCCTCGTCGGACTTCGGAGCCCCGCTCCAGCCCACCCAGCGGCATCCCAGCCCGCCGTCGGACGGGCCCGCCCCGGTCACGGCGCCGAGCAGCTCGTCGAAGTCGAAGAGCGGCGGCAAGAAAGCCAAGAATGAGCCGAGCGGCCTGATGTCGTGGGTGACGGGGGCCCAGTACAAGAAGAAGGGCGGGCCCAGTAAGGGCTGATGCCCGTATCGAGCGGCACGGCACACGGCACGGCCGTCGGCAGGAGGTTCTCCGGCCGACGGCCGTTTCGTCCGTCGCGGGGCACCCCTCGGCCGGTGCCGCCACCGCCCCCCTGCCCGACCGAGTCCGGCCACCCGCGCTTCGGCGCCGGGCTTTTGAACTCCTGGGGACCCCCCACCCGTTGTGCCCACCGAACCACGTCGGCGCCCCGCCGGCACCGCACGGCCGACAGGTCGAGGAGGTACGCACATGCCCGCTGCCCACGCACGGCGGTTCACGTCACAGGGCCTGCTGGAACGCCGCCGGTCCGCGTCCCAGGCGGACGGCTGCTACGCCCGCGAGGCTCCGCCGCGTCCGGTCGACGGCTCCCCCTGGTTCCCCGAGACCCCGCTGCCGCCCGGCCTGCTGCCGTTGCCGACCGGGTTCGAACTGCGCGGGGCGTGAGCGGCACCGTGGCGAACGACATCACGGCCTCCGGCGACCGGAACCGGCTGACCAGGAGGAATCCCGGGGCCAGGCTGGCGCGCGACCTGCTCAAGACCGAGTACGGCCTGCGGAACCAGGGGCCCGGCGGCGCGGGCCGGGCGGACGGGGAGAGCATCTGGGACCGGATCGCCGCCGAGCTGCGCCGTCTCCTGGACCGCATCACGGGCGGATCGCGCTCGGCACCGGCCGGCGGAGGCATCGCGCCCGGTGGCGGGGAGGGGGGCGGCCCGGGCGGTGACGGCTCCCTGGACCAGGCCGCCGCGCCCGGCCGGGGCGGGCCCGGACAGCCGCCGTCCATGGCACCGCCCGCGCCCACAACACCACCCGTTTCCCCGGAGAGGCCCGTACACGCGGGGATGGCACGCCTCGAAGAGCACATCAGGCGGCTCCCGGCGCACGAACGCGAGGCGTTCGAGGACACGGTCCTGCATCTGGTCAGGACCGACAGGAAGTACCGGAAGGCCTTCGAGAAGTCCCCGGAGAGCATGCCGCTCGTCGCCCGGTGCGTCGTCAACGCGCACCTGCGGGAGGTGGCGCCGGACGTGGCGGCGGCGGACAAGTCCGCGCGGCGGCAGCCGAGTACGCGGCAGGGCGCACCCGGCGACGAGACCCGCTCGCGGTGGGAACGCCCGGCGCAGACCCGGAGCGAACCGGCGGTCAGCCTCGTCCCCCCGTCGTCCAGGACCAGTTTCGACGCCCCCCGCCCGGACGAGACGACCGACGCCTTCAGCTTCGAGGCGGCCGACCGCACCAACCTCGCGGAGCGGACCAGCAGCGCCACCCTGACTCCGCGGGAGAGCGACCTGTTCGCCGGGCAGAGCTTCCTCGCCGCGGAGAACGGCGGCCCGGGGCTCCGGTCCGGCGACGACACCTTCGCCCCCGCGCCGGGACTGGAGCCGCCGGTGTCGCCGCTCCCGGAGCGCTCGCACCCGGTGTCCCCCGTACCGAGCGACGCGGCCCTGGTCTCCCCGCTGCCGGACCACGCCCGACTGGCCTCCCCCACCGTCGGCCGGGAGGCTCTGGTCTCCCCGCTGCCGAGCCAGGCCACCCCGGTCCCGCGGAGTCCCACGTTCCCGGCTTCCCCGCTCGGCCCCGAAGGCCACCAGGTCCTGCGGGACACCCGCGACGCCTTCCCGACGGCCTCGACCTCCGGCGGCTCCGACACGTCCACGCGATCCACCGCTCCCGCGCACGGCGGGCGGATCCAGCCCGTCCAGAACCCGGTACGGCGCAAGTGACATCCCCCGCCCGGTGAACCGTCCACCCCCGCCCATCCGTCGTGCCTGCGGCGACGCCACCCGGTCGCCGTACCAGCGCATCCCCCACGGAGAGGCACGCCCTATGCGCAGACGCACACCCTTACTCCTCGCCCTGCTCCTCGTCATCGTCGGTGTGACCGGTACCGCCTTCGCGGTGCAGTCCCACCGTTCCGGCGGGCAGAGCATCCAGGGCACACCGGCGGCCGACGTCGCCGAGCACACCGTCACCCTGCAGAACAGGACGGACAGCCGTATCTGGGTCGGCAGCACGGTCAACGCCGACGGCTCGACCGCGCTCACCGGCCTGCCGGTGCTCGACCCCGGCCAGTCCGCCACGGTCACCGTCCCCGAGCGCGCGGGCGCCGGTCACTGGCGCGGCACCTTCTTCGCCCGCCAGGGCTGCGGCGGCGAGGACGGCAGTACGTTCCACTGCGCGGTCGGCGACTGCGGACCGCACGCCGACCGCTGCTCGACCGGTGAACAGCCCACGGGACTGGCCGAGTTCAACTTCGACCCGGCCGACTCGCTCGCCCCCTGGTACGACGTGAGCTACGTCAACGCCGTCGCCACGTCCGTCACCATCACCCCGAACGACGTGGCACCGCCCGCGAGCGGCGAGTGCGCCGTGGCGGGCTGCGCGGAGGACCTGCTGTCCGCGTGCCCGGCCGACAACCTCGTCAAGGACCAGGGCACGGGCGCGCCGTTGGTCTGCGTGAACCCGAACCGGGACGCGAAGACCGGCTACAGCGACATGGTCAACCAGAAGTGCCCGACCGCGTACGCCTGGTCGAAGCAGGACGCCGAGCCGGGCAACAAGGTCATGTACCAGTGCACCAAGTGCACCGGCCTGACCGTCGCGTTCGGCACCGGCGGCGCGGCCCCGGCCCAGCCCGCCGCGACGCAGCCGGCACCGGAGAACAAGACCCCGGCCGCCGGGCGCAAGGGCGTCAGTCTCAACCCCGTCGACGGCGCCTCCCAGGCACTGGCCGACTCCGGCGCCTCCTGGTACTTCAACTGGGCCTCCTCGACCGGCACGGTGGCCAAGCCGAACGGCGTCGACTACGTCCCGATGATCTGGGGTCCCGGCTCGGTCACCGACACCGAACTCGGCCAGGCGGCCAAGGAGGGCAAGGAACTCCTCGGCTTCAACGAGCCGGACTCGCCGACCCAGGCGAACATGACGCCCGAGCAGGCGCTCGACCAGTGGCCCCGGCTGGAGGCGACCGGTCTGCGGCTCGGCGCACCGGCGGTCGCCACCGGCGCCGACGTGGCCGGCGGCTGGCTGGACCGGTTCATGCAGGGAGCCGCCCAGCGCGGGCTGCGCGTCGACTTCATCCCGGTGCACTGGTACGGGGCCGACTTCGGGCCCGACGCCGCGAACCAGCTCCGCGGCTACCTCCAGGCGGTGCACGACCGCTATCACAAGCCGGTCTGGCTGACGGAGTACGGCCTGATCGACTTCTCCAAGGGCACGCCCCGCTATCCGAGCCAGCAGGAGCAGACCGACTTCATCAGCTCGTCGACACGGATGCTGGACGGCCTGGACTTCATGGAGCGGTACGCGTGGTTCACGCTCTCCACGGTGACCAGCCCGACCGGCCTGTACGACGGGGCGACCGCCAACGCGAGCGGCCGGGTCTACCACGACGCGGGCTGACCTGCCCCGGCGGTTGAACCGTCCGCCCCCGCGCCCCGTTGTGCGGGTGGAACCCGGCCGCGGCCCTCCCCCGGGCCGTGGCCGGCCCCTCGTCGAAGGAGACTCATGTCAGGCGGTCCGTCCCGGCTCGGCCCTCGGGGCACGGGTGTCGGACGGCCCGTCTTCGAGGCGGCCGAGGCGTTCACGGACCTTCTCGGCGTCCGGGTGGTCGAACTCCACGAAGATCGCGAGGGCCTGACGCCAGCTGTCGCGTGCCGCCTCCGGCTCCTGGGCGTCCAGGTGGACGTCGCCGAGGTTGCCGAGCGTGTGGCCCTCGCCCCACCGGTTGCCGATGTCCCGGTGGGTCCTGAGGGCCTGGAGGTGGTACTCGACCGCGGCGTCGTGGCGCCGGAGACGGCGGTGGACGGTGCCGAGGATGTCGAGGGTGACGCCTTCGACCCAGCGGTTGCCGCCCGCGCGCAGGACGGTCAGTGCCTGGTCCAGGCAGGCGACGGCCTCGTCGAAGCGGCCGAGCTTCTGGTAGGCGTCGCCCAGGTTGCTGAGGGCGATGCCCTCGCCCCAGGCGCCGCCGATGACCCGTTCGATGGCCAGCCCGCGCCGGGTGTACTCGATGGCCTTGTCGAGCTGCCCCGACTGGAGGTACGCGTCTCCGAGGTTGGCGACGGCCGAGGCCCTGCCGTCGTGGTCGCCGAGGTCACGGTAGGCGATCATCGCCCGGTGCAGGTGGTCGATGGTCTCGTCGAGCCGGCCCGAGCCGCGCAGCGCGGCGGCCACGTCCGCGAGTCCCTGCGCCTCACCGAGGTGGTCGTGGGCGACGCGGGCGGCGGCCAGTCCGGCCTTCGCGGTGTCGAGCCAGTCGTGGATGTGGCTGCGCAGGTAGAAGAAGCCCCACAGCACGGCGGGCAGCCGCCACGCGATCCCGGGATGCCCGGACGCGGCGGCCTGGTGCACGGCGCTGACGAGGTTGCCGCGCTCCTTCTCGCACCAGCGCACCGCCTCGTCCTGCGTGCCGAACTCCAGCGGCCGGCACAGCGGGGGCAGCGGGTCGAGCGGGATCCGGCGCCGGTGCGGGGTGATGTGCGGGTAGGCGGCCTCGGCGGTGTGCAGGTACCAGGCGAGCAGCCGTTCCACCGCCAGGTCCCGTTCCTCGGGCGTCTCGTCGGCGCGGACCCGCTCGGCGGCGTACACCCGCAGCAGGTCGTGCAGGGTGTAGCGGCCGGGGAAGTGCTCGGTGAGCAGATGGGCCCTGGTCAGTTCGACGAGCAGCCCGCGGGCCTCCCGGGACGGCAGCCCGGTCAGCGCCGCCGCGGCGGGCGCGGAGATGTCGGGCCCGGAGTGCAGGCTCAGCAGGTGGAAGAGGCGCGCGGCCGGCGCCGACAGCACCTTGTACGACCAGGAGAAGACGGCTCGTACGTCGGTGGTGATGTCGTCGCCGCCGGCGAAGGCGTCGAGACTGCCGTGGGTCTCCCGCAGTTCGTCGACGATCGCGCTGAGCGGGAAACCGGGGTACGCGGCGGCGTGCGCGGCGACGATGGACAGCGCGAGCGGCAGCCGGGCGCACCGGGTGATGATCTCGTCCGTCGCCTGCGGTTCCGCGGCGAGCCGTTCGGTGCCGAGGCGGCGCGCCAGGAGGTCGTGCGCCTCGGCGGGCGACAGCTGGTCCAGCGTCAGCGGGTGGGCGCCCTCCCCGGCGACCAGTCCGGTGAGCTGGTTGCGGCTGGTCACGATGACCAGGCAGCCAGGCGAGCCGGGCAGCAGCGGCCGGACCTGTTCGGTGTCCCGGGCGTTGTCGAGCAGGACGAGCACCCGCCGCTGGGCGAGAAGGCTGCGGTACAGCGCCGCCTGGGCGTCGAGGCCTGCGGGGATCCGCATCGGGGGGACACCGAGCGCGTCGAGGAACGTACGGATGGCCTCCTCCGGCGTCACCACGACGCCGGTCGGGTCGAAGCCGCGCAGGTTGACGTAGAGCTGCCCGTCGGAGAAGCGGTCGGCGATCTCGTGGGCCCAGTGCACGGCGAGGGTGGTCTTGCCGATGCCGGCCATGCCGCCGATCGCGCTGATGACCACCGAGGCCGGGACGCTGCCGCCCTCGGGCAACAGGGCGCGTGCGCGCTCCAGTTCGGCGGACCGTCCAGCGAACGTCGGCAGGTCGGCGGGGAGTTGTGCCGGTCGCGCCGGGTGCGCGAGGCCCGGCGGAGCCGGTTCGGCCGACACTCCCGGCTGCTCCGCCCCCACCGCCTGCTCCGGCGGCTCGGGCGTCACGGACGGCCCGGCACCGAGGGAGACGTCGGCGGCGAGGATGCGCTCGTGCAGGTCCTGCAGCGCGGCGCCGGGCTCGATGCCCAGCTCGGCCACCAGCGTGGCGCGCGTCCTGCGATACGCGGCCAGCGCCTCGGCCTGCCGGCCGGACCGGTACAGCGCCAGCATGAGCAGCCGGCACAGCTGCTCGCGCAGCGGGAACGTGCCGGTCAGCGCGAGCAGTTCGGCGATCACCTCACCGTGCCGTCCGAGCTCCACGTCCACGTCGAGTCGGGTCTCCAGGGCGGCGAGCCGCTGTTCGTTCAGCCGGGACGCCTCGGACTCGGCGAGTGGGCCGGGGACTCCGGCCAGCGCCGTGCCCTGCCAGCCCCCGAGGGCCGCGTGCAGCAGATCGGCGGCGGCGGCCGGTTCGCCGTCGGCGCGCAGCCGGCGGGCCTCGGCGATCCGCCGCTCGAACACATCGAGGTCCAGGGCGCCTTCGGAGAACCTGAGGAGATAGCCGTCGCCGACCGACACGACCACCCGGGGCGCGTCGGCGGCGTCCCGTTCCGGTTCCAGCGCCTTGCGGAGCCGGGACGCATAGGTCCGCAGCACGGAGACGGCGGCCGCCGGCGGCTTCTCGCCCCAGACCGCGTCGAGGAGTTCACCGAGCATGACGGGGCGTCCTCGCCGCAGCAGGAGGGCCGCCAGAACGGCCCGCTGCTGCGGGGAACCGACGTCCACCTCCTGCTCGCCGTGCCATGCCCGGACCGGCCCCAGCACGGCGAAACGCACGGATTCCTCGTAGGCCTTCACTCTTCGGACTGTACTGAACACTTGTTCCACACAAGGGGCCTTGACGGTTCCGGGCCGTTGCGGGCGGCGGGGCGCGCTGCCCTCCCGGTCCGCCCGCTCCCGCCCTCGGGGGCAGAGGGGAGCGAACGTGAACGCACAGCCGCGCGGAGCCCGTTCCGCACCACCGCGGGATTGAACCGTTTCCGGGCGGCACCCGTTGCGCTACGCGGGGACCGACGCGACGGACCCTGCCGGAGCCATGCGGCGGGGAACGTCAGGAAGGAAACGCGATGAGCCGGGGCGAAGAGACCGACGAGCCGATCACGGGAGGCGACCCTGCCGTGCCCGGGAAGCCGATGGATCTCGGCAAGCCGGATCCCGTGGGCGAGGCGTCCGGGCCGGCGCCCCGCTTCGCGGTGGTCATCTCCGGCGACGGCTCGGCCGCCATCGACGGCGAACCCGTACCGGCGGCGGAGGGGACGACGGTCGACGCCGCGATCCTCGACGTCCTGCACGGGTACGCCCGCGACCTGAACACCACGGTGACCGCCACCATCTCCGACCCGTCGGCGGGGTACGTGGCGTTCGTCGAGGTGGCGCCCGACGGTTCGAGCAACCTGGTGGACCAGCAGGAACAGCCGGAGACGGCTCCGCCGCCGCTTCCCGTACCGGTGCCGGTCCCGGCACCCGGGCACATGGGCATGGCGGCGGCCGGGGCCGAACCGGCCCTGGGCACCGAGGACTTCACCGGGGAGCCCGAGCACGAGCGGGACGACCACGCCGCCTACGCGGAGGACGTCGACGACGACGGCTACGACACCGTCGACGAGGACCCGCACGACGACGCGTACTCCGAGGACGACGGTGACGCCCCCACGGCCGACCATGCCGACGACGACGACTACGACGACGCCGATGATGACGACGACGACGATTACGACGTAGAGGCGTACACGCTGGAGCAGCAGAGGCTGCGGGAGTCGGCGCCGCTGCCTCCGCCGCCCCCGCCCCCCAACGCGCCTTCGTCCTCGTCATCGTCGTCGCCCTCGTACTCGGACGATGACGATGACGATGACGAAGCCGCGGACTTCGGCGCCGACGCGGGCCGGGAGGAGGGGTTCCCGGTCGCCGGAGCCGCCGCCGCGCGACCCGCGCCGCAGCTCGTCCGCAGGCCGGGGTCGCGCCAGTCGGACGACGAGTACCAGGGTCCGGGCCTGCTGCACCGGCCGATGGTCGTCGGGCCGGTGGCCCTCGTCGTGGCCGCCCTCGTGATCGTTCCGCTGGTGATCCTCGGGAGCGGCGGCTCGGACGACGGCGGGCACCGCAAGGAGGCCGCCCGGTCGAGCGAGGAGACGAGCAAGCGCCCGCAGGCCGAGAAGTCGGGGCCGATATCGACGTCGTCCCCGAGCCTCCCGCCGCCGCCCAGCGTCTCGGCGTCCCCGTCGGCCAAGCCGAAGAAGTCGAAGGACGCGAAGAAGAAGCCGAAGGAGCCGGGAGGCGGCGGAGGGGTCGTCGTCACCGTCACGGCCAGGCCGCCGCAGGCGACGGTGACCGCGAAACCCCCGCAGGACACGGCAGCGAGCGCGGTGAAGCGGCTCTCCAAGAACGATCCGTCGGGGCGGCACATCTGCTACCGCGCCTATGTCTCCGGGCAGGGCTGGCAGAAGCCGGTGTGCGACGGGACGATGGCCGGCACGACGAACCAGAACCGCCCGATCAAGGCCCTCAACATCGCGGTGTCGGGCAGCGGCGGATCGTCCGCCAACGCCTTCGTCCACAACTCCGCCTCCAAGGACGGCAGGGGCAAGTGGATGCCGCAGTGGACGGCGGTCAAGGCGGACGGCACGAACAACTACGTCGGCAGCACGAAGAAGGGCGCGCCCAACATGTCCGGCTTCGCCATCAACGTCGGCACCGGCCGCATCTGCCAGATGGCCAAGGTCCACTCGTACGCCTGGGGCGGCCAGGGCTGCGCGGACGCCCGGCCCGGCTACATCTTCGGCGGCGCACTGGAGAACGACCGCTACCTGGAGGCGGTCAAGTTCACGGTCTGACGCCCGCATCACGGAAAGTGTCGCGGAGCCGAAGAGCTGTGTGGCTCTTCGGCTGGGCGGCTGGGCGGCTGTGGGGTTGTGGGGCCGAGGGGCGGAACACTGTGCCCCGACGGCCCCCTCCGGCTGCCCCGCCGACTGCCCTTTCGGACACGAAAGGCGTCCCCGAAACACCGCGGATCGAGGCACCAACTCAGTCCACCCACAACTACGTTGCTGGGGTGATATCTCTCCCCTCGACGGTCGCCGAGACCGTCGACGCCTACCGCACCTGCGAGTTCGTGACCCTGGGCCGTGACGGCACTCCGCTCGTCTGGCCGACCGCGGCCTACCGTCGCGACGACGGAACGCTCCTCGTCACGACATCGCTCGCCTTCGCGCAGAAGGCCCTCAACGTCCGCCGCGACGGCCGCGTCGCGCTCCTCTTCTCCGACCCCACGGCCAGCGGCCTCGACCGCCCCGAGCAGGTCTTCATCGGGGGTACGGCCGTCTGCCCCGAGGAGATCGTCACCTCGCCGGCCGGTGAGGAGGCGTACTGGTCCATGCTGTTCGACCGCCAGCCCGAGAGCCGCCGCTACGTCGACGCCCCGGCCCGCTGGCTGATGGACTGGTACTACCTGCGCCTGCTGATCACCATCACCCCGACGGACCTCCGCACCCGCCCGGCCCCGGACACGGTGGAGAACAGGTCCACGGAGCCGGGGGAGGCGCCGTCACGGCTGGCCGGGGCCGACATCCTGGCCCGCTTCCCCACGGCGGTGCTCAGCGCCCGGGACGCGTCCGGGGCACCCCTCCTGTCGCGCACGCCGACGACGCCGACCCCGGACGGCTTCCTCGTGGAACCGGCCCCCGACTGCGAGGTCACCCCCGGCCCGGCCGGGCTCCTGGTCCACCGCCACGACGAGCATCTCTCCGGCCTCTACAACGCGCTCGTACGGGGCGAACTCGTCGCCGACGACGGCCGCTGGCTGTTCCGCCCGGGCCGGGTGATCGAACCGTCCGGCTCGGGCGAACCCCGCGACATGCTCCGCACCCTCCGCACGGCCCGCCGCACGACAAAGTCCTACCTGGCCAAACGCTCCCTCCCCCGCCCCAAGGTCGACTGGCCGGCCCTGAAGTCCCTGACCACAACGCCGGTCCCCCGCCCCCGGCCGACCCCCTGAGCCCCACCCCCACGCAAAAGCCCAGCTCGGACAGCATCCGAGCTGGGCTTGAACTCAAAAAGAGCCCCCTGTCGGATTCGAACCGACGACCTACGCATTACAAGTGCGTTGCTCTGGCCATCTGAGCTAAGGAGGCCTGCACGCGCGCGTGCGGTGTGACGTGCCCGTGCAGTGTACTCACCTCACCAGGGCCCTCTGTCGAAAATTTCCGCGAACTTCACCGGTCCCGGAGTACTGACAGAACACGTGAACGGCAGGTAGCGTCCTGAACCAGTTCACCCATGTGGACTACACCACTACGGACCCGTTCGTAGTGGATCACCACCTTTACAACGGATCGTCCGGCACGTTCCTGCCGGTGAAGGGGGCCCCTCACCATGGCCACTGTCTCGTTCAACAAGGCGACCCGCATCTACCCGGGTGGCGACAAGCCCGCCGTCGACCAGCTCGAGCTCGACGTCGCGGACGGCGAGTTCCTCGTCCTCGTCGGCCCCTCCGGCTGCGGAAAGTCCACCTCCCTGCGCATGCTCGCGGGTCTCGAGGACGTCAACGGCGGTTCGATCCACATCGGTGACCGTGACGTCACGCACCTGCCGCCCAAGGACCGGGACATCGCCATGGTGTTCCAGAACTACGCGCTGTACCCGCACATGACCGTCGCCGACAACATGGGCTTCGCGCTCAAGATCGCCGGCGTCAACAAGGCCGAGATCCGCCAGAAGGTCGAGGACGCGGCGAAGATCCTCGACCTCACCGAGTACCTCGGCCGCAAGCCGAAGGCCCTCTCCGGCGGTCAGCGCCAGCGTGTCGCGATGGGCCGCGCGATCGTGCGTGAGCCGCAGGTCTTCCTCATGGACGAGCCGCTGTCGAACCTCGACGCCAAGCTCCGTGTCTCCACCCGCACGCAGATCGCCTCGCTGCAGCGCCGCCTCGGCATCACCACGGTGTACGTCACCCACGACCAGGTCGAGGCCATGACCATGGGCGACCGCGTGGCCGTGCTCAAGGACGGTCTGCTCCAGCAGGTCGACTCGCCGCGCAACATGTACGACCGCCCGGCCAACCTCTTCGTCGCCGGCTTCATCGGCTCCCCGGCCATGAACCTGGTCGAGGTCCCGATCACCGACGGCGGCGTGAAGTTCGGCAACAGCGTCGTCCCGGTCAGCCGCGAGGCCCTCTCCGCCGCCGCCGACAGGGGCGACCGTACGGTCACCGTCGGCGTCCGCCCGGAGCACTTCGACGTCGTCGAGCACGGCGGCGAGGCCGCCAAGTCGCTCTCCAAGGACACCGAGGACGCCCCGGCCGGCCTCGCCGTCTCGGTGAACGTCGTCGAGGAGCTCGGCGCCGACGGCTACGTCTACGGCTCCGCCAAGGTCGACGGCGAGCTCAAGGACCTCGTCGTCCGCGTCAGCGGCCGCGCCGTCCCGGACAAGGGCGCCACGCTGCACGTCGTGCCGCGTCCGGGCGAGATCCACGTGTTCTCCACCTCGACGGGCGAGCGCCTGTCCGACTGACGACCGCGTCGTCCGGGCCGAACGCACACCCCGTAGAGGGTGAATTCACCCAAGTTGACGAAGAAGGCCCCGCAGCCTGCTGCGGGGCCTTCTTCGTTGTCGACAAATACCCCGGCAGACCGGGCATTTCGATATCTGTGCGTCAACCCACTACCTCGAAAACGTCGATTGCCCATCCCCCGAACCGGTGACTAAATGTCGCCAAATCATCACCCCGCGCTACCCTCACTCGCGTGAAGCACTCCACCTCTAACCAATCGACCCGGCGTGGCCGTGGCCCCGCCCGCCGGATCGGCCGCACCCTCGCCCTCGTTCTGCCTGTCGTCCTGGTGCTCTCCGGGACTCTCGCGGTCACCCGAGTCAACTGGTCGGGGAATCCCTCGAACTCGGTGCTCACCGCGTCCTCCGAAGACGTCTCCTCGCGAGCAGTCTCCCGTGCCCCGCAGGACGTCCTGCGCGACAGACTCCTCCTGGAGCTCCAGGAGAAGGACCCGGGCGTCGCCCTCACCCACCTCCAGCAGGCGGTGAACGGGCGTCCGTCGCTCGCGAAGCACTGCGTGTCCATCGCCCGCGCCCTGGGCCGCGCCGCGGTCCGTGCCTACGGCCCCACGCGCGCCCAGTCGTTCGCGCGGCCCGTCTGCGACACGGCCTTCGCCTCGGGGGTGGCGAACACCCATTTCTGACGTCCCCCGTCCCCGCTCCGGGGACGGCAACGCCCCTCGGAGGCCACCGAGCGCTCTCCGAGGGGCACCGCACCGCCCGCCTCCCGCTCCACCGCCGACCTCGCCCGGCCACAGCGCCGGGCACCCCCTCCGACCGGGCTCCCGAGACCCCTCGGACACCGCCACGTACAGTTCGGTCATGACCGATCCGAACGCCGAGGCGCGCCCCGTTCAAGCCGTCGTCCTGGCCGGCGGCCAGGGCTCCCGGCTGCGGCCCTACACCGACGACCGGCCGAAGCCCATGGTCGAGATCCCCGGCACCGGGACACCGATCATCGGGCACCAGCTGACCTGGCTCGCCGAGGAGGGCGTCACCGACGTCGTCATCTCCTGCGGTCACCTCGCCGGGGTCCTGCAGACGTGGCTGGACTCGGCCGATCTCCCGGTCAAGGTGACGACGGTCGTCGAGTCGGAACCCCTCGGCCGTGGCGGCGGCCTCCGGTACGCGGCGGCCCGTCTCCCGCACCCGGACCGCCCCTGGTACGCGACGAACGGTGACATCTGGACCCGTTTCTCGCTGCGCGACATGGCCGACTTCCACGCCGAGCGCGACGCGGTCGCGACGCTCGCGCTGGCCCGTCCCCGCATCCCCTGGGGCGCCGTCCAGACGGACGGCTTCGGCCACATCACGGACTTCATCGAGGCGCCGCCCTCCACGTTCGAGATCAACGCGGGCGTGTACGTCTTCTCCCCCGAGTTCACGGGACTGCTCCCCGAGCGCGGCGACCACGAGCGGACCACCTTCCCGCGCCTGGCCCGCGAGAACCGGCTGGCCGGCTTCCCGATCCCGCAGGGTGCCTACTGGCGTGCCATCGACACCGCCAAGGACCTCACCGAGGCGGCGAAGGAGCTTGCGGCCCTGGGCCGTTGAGATCCCGCGACCCGCACCGCCGAGCCCCCAGGGCACCGCACGACGGCGTGAGACCGCCCGGCACACCCGCCGAGAGCCACTGAGAGCCCCCGAGGACCGCTCAGTGCCGCCCAGGACGTCACACAGCGCCCCGTAGCCGGTCCGGCACGCTCCGTACGCGTCAGGGCCCCGCACGATCCCGTGCGGGGCCCTGACGCCGTTCTCCGCGATCCGCGCGGCCGGGTGGGTGGGTCAGCCCAGCAGGCCGCCGACCAGACCGGGCTGCCCGGTGGAGGAGTTGCCGCCGGGAGCGGTGCCGCCCGTGGAGCCGGTGCCGCCGGTCGACGTGCCGCCGCTGTTGGTCGGGCCCGCGGTGGTGCTCGGGGCCTGGTCGACGGGCGCGGACTGCTGCGGCGGCGCCTGGCCGCTGCTGCCCTGCGTCTGGCTCGGCTGCTGCGCGCCGCCGGCCGCCGAACCGGTGTCCCGGGTCGCGCCGGGCGTGGTGGCCGCCTGCGAGGGCGTCGAGGAGCTGCGCTGCGTGGGCGCCTCCGAGGCCGAAGGGGTGGCCTTCTGGTGCCGCTTGCCGGGCGTCTCCGGGAGCGGGGAGCCGGGCAGTTCGTTGCGCGGTGCCTCGCCGGGACCGGGGACGACGACCCGGTCGGAGTCGCGGACGGCGCCTCCGAGCAGCGATCCGACGAGCAGGGTGAGACCGATGACGATGGCGGCGGCGAGCGCGCCGCGGCGCAGCACGCGCCCGCGCAGGTCCCAGATGTCGGCGCGCGGTCCGAGGGTGCGCCATGCCTCGCCGGCGAGCCGGCCGTCGACGGAGTAGACCGGGGCGCCCGCGATGATCAGCGGGGACCAGGCGGCGAGGTAGATGATGTCGGGCGCGTCGTACGCGGGAACCGTCTTCCAGCTGACCGTGACGATGAGCGCGGCCGACAGCATCGCGCCGACGACGGCGGCCACTCGCTGCCAGAGTCCGAGGACCGTGAGGACGCCGACGATGACCTGGAAGAAGGCGATGACGAGGCCGGAGCCGACGGGGTGCTGGAGGGCGAACTGCCGCAGCGGCTCGGCGACTTCCCACGGGTGCAGCGTGTTCAGCCACTTCATCATGGAGCCGCGCTTGCCGCCGTCGAAGTAGACGGGGTCGCAGAGCTTGCCCATGCCGGCGTAGATGGAGATGAAGCCGAGGAAGACGCGCAACGGGAGCAGCACGACGCCGAGGTTCATCCGGCGGCCGGGGTGGTAGGCGTGCCGGGCCGGGTCGGACTCGCCGCGTTTGACGGGAGTGCGGGTGCCCGGGCCGTCGAGGTCGTCGTCCTCGAAGTCGGTGTCCGTGAAGGCCGGTTCGTCGTAGGCGCTGCCGACGGTGCGCATCTGCGGAAGCAGTCGCTGCTCGTCGCCGACGGGGCTGCGCTGGCTGCCGACGAGGGGCGTCTCGACGGTGTCGACGGTCAGATCGCCCGCGTAGCCGGGCTGTTCGCCGATGCGCGGGATGACCTGGGTCGCACCGGCGTCGGCGGTCGGCGCGCTGCCGCCGCCGTGGCCGACGCCCGCGCTCCGTACGGCCTGGAGCAGCCGGTGGGCGCCGGTGTCGTCGGGTGCGGACTTCCCGCTCCAGACGACGGGGGCGCGGCGGCGGCCACCGCCGGCCGGGCCGGCCCCGCCCGCTCTGCCCGGCGTACCGACGTCGGGGCTCAAGTGCCGCGCGACGCGCGCGGATTGCCCCCGCGACGCAGCTCCTAGCTGGACGCGGAAGCTCGCATGATTGACGATGACCTGCGCCGGATCGCTCGGCACCTTCACCATGCTCAGCGCGGGAACGTCGTCGAATCCAGACGAGCGGTCCCCCGTGGGTGTGCGGGGTGTTCTGGTGTCCACACTCATCTAACCGAGTGACGTGTGTTTAGGACACTGCTTTGACCGCGTCGATCTGTCCGGACCGCGTCAAGGTCGTCCCGGACATCCCGATTACCCCACGGGGGTGACCTCTGGGACGTTTGTTCAGGCGCGTCGTCGAGCTGCCTCGTAGAGCACAACTCCCGCCGCGACACCGGCGTTCAGCGACTCGCCGCCGCCGGGCATCGGGATCCGCACGCGGAAGTCGCAGGTCTCGCCCACGAGTCGGGACAGTCCCTTGCCCTCGCTGCCGACGACGATGACGACGGGGCCGCCGAGGGCCTCCAGTTCACCGACCTCGACCTCGCCGTCCGCGGCGAGACCGACGACGACGAGCCCGGCCTTCTTGTACGACTCCAGGGCACGCGTGAGGTTGGCGGCGCGGGCGACGGGCGTACGGGCGGCGGCACCGGCCGACGTCTTCCAGGCACCGGCGGTCATGCCGGCCGCGCGCCGCTCGGGCACGACGACGCCGTGGCCGCCGAAGGCGGAGGCGGAGCGGACGACGGCGCCCAGGTTGCGCGGGTCGGTCACGCCGTCGAGGGCGACGATCAGCGGGTCCTGGCCCTGGTCGTACGCGGCGGCGGCGAGGTCCTCGGGGTGCGCGTACTCGTACGGCGGGACCTGGAGGACGAGACCCTGGTGGTTGAGTCCGTTGGTCATGCGGTCCAGCTCGGGACGCGGGGCCTCCATCAGGTGGATGCCGCCGCGCTCGGCGACGAGCTGGAGCGCCTCACGGACCCGCTCGTCGTTGTCGATGAACTGCTGCACGTACAGCGTCATCGCGGGGACGCCCTCGCGCAGCGCCTCGACGACGGAGTTGCGCCCGACGACCATCTCGGACGTGCCCTTGCCGCCACGGCCCTTGGGGTGGGCGGGGCGGCGGACGATCTGCTTCGCCTTGGCGTTGGCGACGCGGTTCTTCTTGTGTCCCTTGCGCGCTTCGGCGGGCGGGGTCGGACCCTTGCCTTCGAGGCCCCGGCGTCGCTGGCCGCCACTGCCGACCTGCGCGCCCTTCTTGCCGGACATGCGGCGGTTGTTAGCGGCCATGACCTACCTGTCTGTGTGAGGCGTGCGTACGTACGTATATGAAGTGTGCCGCCCGGAGGCCCGGGCGGCACAATCGATCAAGGTCGAGGGTGATCGGCGGGGGCCGGCGGAGCGGGTGCTCAGCGTGGTCCGAGCGTCCACCGGGGCCCCTGCGGGCTGTCCTCGATGACCAGGCCGGACTGGTTCAGCTGGTCGCGGATGGCGTCCGCGGTGGCCCAGTCCTTGCGGGTGCGGGCGGCCTCGCGCTGGTCGAGGACCATGCGGACGAGGGTGTCGACCGCGCCGTGCAGGTCGTCGCCGCGGTCGCCCTCGCCGGCCCAGTGCGGGTCGAGCGGGTCGAGTCCGAGGACGCCGAGCATGGCGCGCACCTCGGCGAGGCGGGCGACGGCGGCCTCCTTGTCGTCGGCGGCCAGCGCGGAGTTCCCCTGGCGGACCGTCGTGTGCACGACTGCGAGCGCCTGCGGGACACCGAGGTCGTCGTCCATGGCCTCGGCGAAGGCCGGCGGCACCTCGGCGGACGGCTCGACGACGCCCCCCGCCTTCTCGACGACCCGCTGCACGAAGCCCTCGATGCGCGCGAACGCCGACTCGGCCTCGCGCAGGGCCTCTTCGCTGTACTCGATCATCGAGCGGTAGTGCGGAGTGCCGAGGTAGTAGCGCAGCACGATGGGGCGCCACGTCTTGACCATCTCGGAGACGAGGACCGAGTTCCCGAGGGACTTCGACATCTTCTCGCCGCTCATGGTGACCCAGGCGTTGTGCACCCAGTACTTCGCGAACTCGTCGCCGAAGCCCTTGGCCTGCGCGATCTCGTTCTCGTGGTGGGGGAAGATCAGGTCGATCCCGCCGCCGTGGATGTCGAAGGCGCTGCCGAGGTACTTGTGGGCCATGGCCGAGCACTCCAGGTGCCAGCCGGGACGGCCCCGCCCCCACGGCGTCTCCCAGCTCGGCTCGCCCGGCTTGACGGCCTTCCACATGGCGAAGTCACGCGGGTCACGCTTGCCCGTCTCGCCCTCGCCCGACGGCTGGAGCAGGTTGTCGAGCTCCTGGTTGGAGAGCTGGAGATAGCCCGGGAAGGACCGGACGTCGAAGTAGACGTTCCCGTCGGACGCGTACGCGTGACCGCGCTCGATGAGCCCGCGCATCATCTCGATCATCTCGGGGATGTGCCCGGTCGCCCGCGGTTCGTAGCTGGGCGGCAGGCAGCCGAGCGCGGCGTAACCGTCGTTGAACGCGCGCTCGTTCTCGTAGCCGATGGACCACCAGGGGCGGCCCTGGTCGGCCGACTTGGCGATGATCTTGTCGTCGATGTCCGTGACGTTCCTGATGAACGTCACGTCGTAGCCGCGGTACTCGAACCAGCGGCGCATGATGTCGAAGCTCAGGCCCGAGCGGATGTGCCCGATGTGCGGTGCGGCCTGCACGGTGGCGCCACAGAGGTAGATCGAGACGCAACCCGGCACGAGCGGGGTGAAGTCACGGATCTGCCGGGCGCTGGTGTCGTACAGGCGAATGGTCACCACTCCAGGGTAGTGGGCCCCGGGTAGTGCCCCGCGACCCTTCCCCCGCAAGGGCAACGGATTCGTCACATACGGGGGCCGCCCGTCCCGCCGGGCTCCAAAGAGGGTGCCGTCAGGGCGGGCGGCAGGGCGGATCGCGCGGGCTGCCGGGACCGGAGAAGAGTGGACGTATCTACCCGTATGGGTGGAATACGTCCGGAAAAGGTGAACCGTTCGTCCGCGAGGTGCGGCGGTCGGCTCAGGGCGTCCGGACGACCAGAGCGGTGGCGACCGCCATCAGTCCCTCGTCCCGGCCCGGGAAGCCGAGGCCGTCCGTCGTGGCGCCGGACACCGACACCGGGGCGCCCACCGCGTCCGAGAGGATCTTCTGCGCCTCGTCCCGCCGCCTGCCGATCTTCGGACGGGGTCCGACGACCTGGACCGCGACGTTGCCGACGGTGAAGCCGGCCTCGCGGACGATCCGGGCCGCCTCCGTCAGCAGGACGACGCCCGACGCCCCGGACCACTCGGGCCGCCCGGTGCCGAAGTGGGCACCGAGGTCACCGAGACCGGCCGCGGAGAACAGGGCGTTGCAGGCGGCGTGCGCGACGACGTCCGCGTCCGAGTGCCCGGCGAGCCCGGGTCCCTCGCCCTCCCACTTCAGACCGGCGCACCACAGCTCCCGGCCCTCCTCGAAGGCGTGGATGTCGGTGCCGATCCCGACGAGCGGGAGCACGGGTGCCGGGGCCTGGGGTGCGGTCTGCCCGGTCGTCTCAGAACCCATCGTTCAGCCTCCGTCGCGCCAGGACCGCCTCCGCGAGGACCAGGTCCAGCGGGCGGGTCACCTTGAACGCCTCCTCGTGGCCGGGCACGACCACGACCTGCAGGCCCAGCTGCTCGACCATGCTCGCGTCGTCGGTCACGTCGTCGCTGACGGTCTCGTGGGCGCGTACGAGCGTGGCGCGGTCGAAGCCCTGGGGCGTCTGGACGGCCCGCAGCCGCGCCCGGACGGGTGTGGCCACGACCGGCTCGGGCTCCCCGGCGACGGCCGCGGGCTCGACCTCCTTGACGGTGTCGGCGAGCGGCAGCGCCGGTACGACGGCGGGGGCGCCGTCCCGTACGGCCTCGATGACGGCGTCCACGGTGTCGACGGGCACGAGCGGGCGGGCCGCGTCGTGCACGAGGACGATGTCGATGCCCGGCGGCAGCGCGTCGAGCCCGTACTTCACGGACTCCTGGCGGCTCTCACCGCCGGGGACGACGAGGAAGTCGGTGCGGTCCGGCAGCGCGTGCGCGTCCAGCAGCGACTTCACCTCGGCCGCGCCGTCCGGCGGGGCCACGACGACGACCAGGGAGACGGCGCGGGAGGCGGCCATCGCGCGGGCCGCGTGGATGAGCATGGGCGTTCCGTTGAGCGCGCGCAGTGCCTTCGGGGCGCCCGGACCGAGGCGTACGCCTCGTCCGGCGGCCGGAATCACGGCTGCGGTACGGGCCCCCGACGGCGCGGGAAGCGAAACGTCAGACATCGGTTCCTGTCAGGTTTGTGTGCTCGACCGGTATGGGTATGGCCTGGTGAGTACCCCCTGCTCGGTGAGCGGGGGGAGTGCCGGGCGTGACGCCCTGACCGGGGACCCTTCCGTGACATCCGGTCGAGTCGGCCGCCGGGCACATCGAGTATCGGACATGCCGGTACGGCGGGGGACAGTCGATGCCGGGTGAACATCCGGTGGATCCGGGTGAACCGCGTCAAGCGCGCAAGTCAAGCATGCGGGGCTCGTGCGGGTACGAACATGCCGCAGCGCCCGGCGACAGCAAATGCGTCATCGGGCACCGCGGCATTCATTGCGCAGCTGCGCGGGCTGGTGCGTACGTCAAGACGGCTGGCGTCTCGGCGACTGAGCCGGCGTCAGGACGCGAGGACCTCGTCCAGCAGGGCCTCGGCCTTGTCCTCGTTGGTGTTCTCCGCGAGAGCGAGCTCGCTCACCAGGATCTGGCGCGCCTTGGCGAGCATGCGCTTCTCACCGGCGGAGAGTCCGCGCTCGCGCTCACGACGCCACAGGTCACGCACGACTTCCGCGACCTTGATGACATCGCCGGAGGCGAGCTTCTCCAGATTTGCCTTGTAACGACGGGACCAGTTCGTGGGCTCCTCGGCGTACGGTGCGCGCAGCACCTCGAAGACCCGGTCCAGCCCGTCCTGACCGACCACATCACGCACGCCGACGAACTCCGCATTGTCCGCTGGCACACGTACCGTCAGATCGCCCTGGGCGACCTTCAGCACCAAGTAGGTCTTGTCCACGCCTTTGATCTGGCGAGTTTCGATAGCCTCGATCAGCGCGGCCCCGTGATGGGGATAGACCACGGTGTCGCCAACCTTGAACGTCATGTGACAGGTACCCCTTCCGTGGCTATCCAGAATACCACGGAAACGGCGTCTTCTGAATGGCGTTTTCGCAGGTCAGGGCACATCTCGGGGCTTGACAACCGCAACAGGAACGTGCTGCGGGAGGCGAGCGGAAGAGGGTATTCGCAGGTGGGAGCGGCTGTCCAGGCGGAGTGAAACGCGTACGTTACACACACCCGGAACCCCTGAACAGGGTCCGAACATCCTGATTTGTCCGCCTCCAGGAGCGCGACTTCCGCTACTCCGTTCGATGAGCGCGGCCGGGCGCGGAGCGATTCCGGAATTGATCAAGACGATCGGTGATCACGTGCCCGATGACGTGATGATCGGCCGGCGATGACCTGGCGTTCCGGCACCGTGATCGATTTTCCGGGCGGCCGGGCATTCATTCCCCGAAATGCGCGAGGCCGGCTCCGTGGAACTTATGTGAATGGCGGACGAGGGCGCGATCAAAGGAGCCGACGACTCGCCCGGGCGAGTCGGGAAGAGCGGGGCGCACACCCGGCGCACCGGAGCCTCTCGGGCGCGTGTCCGACTCGGCTGCGGGACCCCGGCACCCTTCCGTCGAGCAAAGTCGGGCGCTTGGGGAGGGTCGGGTGCGGTCACGTGGGAACGGATCGGTAACCTAAGGCCGCTGACAGACCCTTAGGGCGGCTTTACACAGGAGTCGCCCTGCTTCGCCCACGTTCAAGGAGTTGCCGCCGCCGTGAGCAGCAGCCTTCGACGCGGCGCCTCCGCCGCCGCCGTCATCGCGTTCTCGATCGCCTCGCTCGCCGCGTGCGGTGCGGGCAGCGATGCCCAGACGTTGGAGGTCAAGCCGGACAACGCGGCCACCTCCGTGGGCAACATCAAGATCCAGAACGCGCTCGTCATCACCCAGCCCGACGTCAAGGCGACCGGTCCGGCGGTGATCTCCGCGACGCTGTTCAACAGCGGCACCACCGCGCAGACCCTCGACTCGATCGCCGTCGACGGCGGGGGCACCGCCCAGATCACGCCCGCCACCGGCAAGGGCAAGCTGACCGTCCCGGCCGGCGGTTCCGTCATCCTCGGTGGCAAGGGCAACGCCTCCGCCGCGCTGGCCAACCCGGGCGAGACCGTCCTGAACGGCAGCGCCCAGAAGGTCACCTTCGGCTTCAGCGAGACCGGTGACGTGAGCCTGCGCGCCTTCGTCGTGCCGGCCGAGAGCTACTTCACCAAGTGGGGGCCGAGCGACATGCCGTCCGCGCCCGGCGCGTCGGCGGGCACCTCCGTCTCGCCTTCGGGCTCGGCCACGGGCTCCCCGTCCGCGTCCACGTCGGGCAAGCCGTCGGACGGCGCGTCGTCGTCCGCCACGGGCACGGCCACCTCCTCGGCGTCCGCCGGACAGTGATCCACCGGGCGTCCGGGAGGGCCTCGGGCACTCCCGGCGGCCCGCAGGGACACAGCTGACACGCACGAAGGGCGGGACCCCTCCCGGGGGTCCCGCCCTTCGTCGTGCTCAGGGGAGCGTGGGGCCGGTCTACGGCTCGAACTTGTAGCCGAGACCGCGCACCGTCACCAGGTAGCGGGGCGCGCCCGGGTCCGGCTCGATCTTCGCGCGCAGCCGCTTGACGTGGACGTCGAGGGTCTTGGTGTCACCGACGTAGTCGGCGCCCCAGACCCGGTCGATGAGCTGCATACGGGTCAGCACACGGCCCGCGTTGCGCAGCAGCATCTCCAGGAGGTCGAACTCCTTCAGCGGCAGGTCGACCTTGGAGCCGGAGACGGTGACCACGTGACGGTCGACGTCCATGCGGACGGGACCGGCCTCCAGGGCGGCCGGGGTGACCTCCTCGGGCTCCCCGCGGCGGCGCAGGACGGCCCGGATGCGGGCGACCAGCTCCCGGGAGGAGAAGGGCTTGGTGACGTAGTCGTCGGCTCCTATTTCGAGGCCCACGACCTTGTCGATCTCGCTGTCCTTGGCGGTCACCATGATCACCGGGACGTTGGAGCGGCCGCGCAGCTGGCGGCAGACCTCGGTGCCGGGCAGCCCCGGCAGCATCAGGTCGAGGAGGACGAGGTCGGCGCCGTTGCGCTCGAACTCGTCGAGTCCGTCGGGCCCGGTGGTCGCGATGGCGACCTCGAAGCCCTCCTTGCGGAGCATGTACGACAGGGCGTCGGAGAAGGACTCCTCGTCCTCGACGACGAGCACACGGGTCACGGAAGGACCTCCGGGGCAGGAAGCGGTTCGTACGGGGATGTGACGGTGGTCGTCCCGTCGGGCTGCTCGGTCTCGTCCTCTTCGTCGAGGCCGGGCATGTGGTGATCGGTCACGCGGTCGCGGGCCGCACCCGCCTCCGGCAGCCGCAGGGTGAACGTGGAGCCCTGACCCTCGGAGCTCCACACCGTGACCTCCCCGCCGTGCGAGGCGGCCACGTGCTTGACGATGGCCAGCCCGAGCCCCGTACCACCGGTGGCACGGGAGCGGGCCGGGTCGACTCGGTAGAAGCGCTCGAAGACGCGCTCCTTGTCCTTCTCCGAGATGCCGATGCCCTGGTCGGTCACGGCGATCTCGATGTGTTCCCCGCCGGGCGCCGTCACCCGGCGGACGGCTATGCCGACGCGGGTGCGGGCGGGCGAGTAGTTGACGGCGTTCTCGACGAGGTTGCCGAGGGCGGCGGCCAGCTGGCCCCGGTTCCCCCACAGGCTGAGGTCGGCGGTGCCGCCGGCCGCCATGGTGATCTGCTTGGTGCCGGCCTGGTGGCGGCAGCGGTCGATCGCCTCGGCGACGAGTTCGTCGACACGGACGGGCTCGGCGTCCTCCAGGGGGTCGTCGTTCTGCACCCTCGACAGGTCGATGAGCTCCTGGACGAGGTTGGTGAGGCGGGTGGCCTCTATCTGCATGCGTCCGGCGAAGCGCTCCACGGCCTCCGGGTCGTCCGAGGCGTCCATGACGGCCTCGGAGAGCAGGGAGAGGGCGCCGACCGGCGTCTTCAGCTCGTGGCTCACGTTCGCGACGAAGTCACGGCGTACGGCTTCGATGCGCCGGGCCTCCGTCAGGTCCTCCACGAGGAGGAGCACCAGGCGCGATCCGAGGGGGGCCACCCGCGCGGAGACGGCGAGGGCCTCTCCCCGCCCTGTCCCCCTCCTGGGCAGATCCAGCTCCACCTGGCGTATCTCCCCGTCGCGGCGGGTGTCACGCGCCATCTGGAGCATCGGTTCGACGGCGAGTTTGCCGCCCCGCACCAGTCCGAGGGCGTACGCCGCCGAACTGGCCTTGACCACGGCGTCCGCTTCGTCGAGTACCACTGCCGATGACCTGAGCACGGAGAGCACGGTGTCGACACCCGGCGGAAGCACCGGATCCGTGTGCAGAGAAGTGCGGGTCGGGCGTTTCTGGTCGCGCTCGCTCCAGCGGAACGCCAGCATGGCGATGACACCGGTAAGTACTCCGGCGATCGCTGCCGCTGCGGCGACCGCCGCGTTCACGTCCATGCACCCAGGTTAGGCATGCCGTCGCTCCTGGCCACAGCCATCCGAGTGCGACCTCGAACACTCGTCGCCCAGAGTTCACCCAGGAGCCAGTGTTGGTTCATTTGGGGTGCCGGAAACGGACGCGTACGAGCCGGATCGTGGGAGCGTGGGGTTCACGGGTCCCGTCCGCCGTCCTCCAGGTGGCCGGAACTGGCCGGTCCCGGACCCCGGACCCCCCGGAAGCTGACGTAAGAGAGGGACAACCACATGCGTGACGCGTATCACGAGGAACTTGACTCGATCGGCGACGGCCTGGTCGAGATGGCCCGGCTCGTCGGGTCGGCGATCGGGCGCGCCACGACTGCCATCCTCGACTCCGACCTGAAGCTGGCCGAGACCGTCATCGCGGCCGACCAGAAGGTCGACGACCTCCAGCACGAGCTGGAGGCCCGCGCGATAGCCCTGCTGGCCCGCCAGCAGCCGGTCGCCACGGACCTGCGCATCGTCGTGACCTCGCTGCGGATGTCGGCCGACCTGGAGCGTTCCGGCGACCTGGCCCAGCACGTGGCCAAGCTGGCCCGGCTGCGCTTCCCGGACAAGGCGATCCCGCACGACCTGCACGCCACGATCCTGGAGATGGGCCAGCTCGCCCAGCGCCTGATGGCGAAGGCCGCCGAGGTCATCATCACCAAGGACGTCGACCTGGCGATGCAGCTGGAGCAGGACGACGACGAGATGGACCTCCTGCACCGCACGCTGTTCCAGCACCTGCTGGACGACAAGTGGAAGCACGGCATCGAGACGGCTGTCGACGTCACGCTGCTCGGCCGCTACTACGAGCGCTTCGCCGACCACGCGGTGTCCGTCGCCAAGCGCGTCGTCTACCTGGTCACCGGCGAGCACGCGGACGAGCTGCAGCCGGACATCCAGCCCGACATCCAGCCGGCCGCGGGGGTCGAGGGGGTCTGAGCCCCCGGGCGGGGCGTGGGATTCGCGCCCGGGGCGCGCGAGAAGCCCCAGTGCGCTGTTGATGCGCCGGGCCGAGTGGGCATGAGATGGGCGAACAGGAGCTGTGCGGCGCGGTCCGCCTCGCACGCCTCCGTGCCTGAAGGAGGGTCCCATGGCCGAATCCCCCAGCACGCCCGATCCCACGCAGGACCGCGACACCCAGCAGCCCGCCGAGGTCAGGAGTCTCCCGCTGTTCGGCGCCTGCGGGTGCGGCTCCGGCTGCGGCTGCGGCTGCCAGTCGGGCAATCCGTGCCAGTGCGGCTGATCGTGTCCGTACGAAGCGAAGGGCCCCGTCGTCGTGACGGGGCCCTTCGCGTACGTCCGGCGAGCGCGACCGAGGACGCGTCGACTCCCTACTTCAGGGCGACGCCGTCGCCGTAGGCGGTCGCACCGCTCGTCGTGCCGGTGCCGGCGAACGTCCAGCGCCAGGTGCCCGCGGACTGCGCGGTGACCGTGGCCTTGAGCTTGCCGCTGCTGTCGCTCTTGACGGTCTTGACCGTGCTGTACGACGACGCGCCCGACTTCTTGAACTGGAGCGCGACGGACTGGCCGGTGTACCCCGCGTACACGTTGGTGTCCCAGTTGGCCCGGGTCAGCTTCCCGGTGACCGTGAGGGTGTGGCCCTTGGCGACGGGCTCGGGCGAGGCCTGGGTGTTCGCCAGCTCGGCGAAGCGCTTGACCTTGATCGGAGCGCCGGTCTCCAGGTCGTAGAAGTTCCCGTCCTTCGCGGCGGCCTCGGCGGTGAAGTGCCAGGTTCCGGCGGAGCTGTTCTTGAGGTCGTAGTAGTCGGTGCGGTTCGCGTCGAGGGTGTACTTGAACACGCACTTCATGGTCGTCGAGGACGGCCGGGTGCAGCTGACGGAGCCGGGGTGGACGATCCGGTCGTCGGGGCTGACGAGCTTGCCGCCCCAGATGTTGTCGATCCCGGACCCGTCCCTGGCGGTGGCCGTGACGGTCACCGCCTGCGCCTTGCTCACGCCGACGTTGACGGTCGTCCTGCTGAAGGACAGCGAACTGAAGACGGTGTCGCCCTTCTTGGTGTCCGCGTGTGCCGCGGGCGCCAGGAACGACAGCAGGGCGAGGGTGCCGGCGGTGGCGGCCGCGGCGGTACGTATGCGCATGGTTCTCCAGGAACTCGGCCGGATCGTGGTCCGGGTAGGGGAGAGACACCTGGGGAGCCCGGTTGGTTGTACGGGAGAGGGCGGCGACCTGCGCGTACGCCGGTGCGGCGGCTCCTGAGGGCGCTCGCCTGAGGTCGCTCGGCTCAGACGACGGGCTCCCCGACGCCGATGAGGTTGCCCTCGCTGTCGTGGAACCAGGCTCCGCGTTCGCCGCGGGCCCCCTTGCTCGGGTAGTTCCCCTCGACCTCGGCGATCCCGGCCCGCGTCCGCAACGCCGGCAGGTCGACCTCCTCGAACACCACCCCGCGCCGCTTCAGCTCCGCGACGACCGCCTCGATGTCGTCGACGCCCAGCGCCATCTGCGTGAAGGTCCCCGGCGAGGCGCCGGTCGACGCGAACAGCACGAACTCGCCGTCCCCGCACCGGTACAGCAGCCCGCCGGGCCGCTCGTCCACGGGGTCGAGCCCGAGCACCTCGGAGTAGAAGCGGCGGGCCCGCTCCAGATCCTGAGCGGGCAGCCGTGTCGCCACGCCCCGCGCACGCGCCCCCAGATCGTCCCCGCCGCCGGTCCCGCTGCTGTCGTCCCCGCTGCGCGCGCTGTCTGCGTCCATGCCTCCACTGTGCCGCGCACCGCGCCTGCTCGCCCGGAGCCGGTACGGGTACGGGCAGGGGGAGGGGTAGGGGTACGGGCAGGGGCAGGGGTACTGATCCCGGTCAGGTCGCCGGCTCCGTCGGTACCTCGGCCCAGACGGTCTTGCCCACGGGCTGTCGAGGAGTCCAGCCCCAGCGCACGGCCAGGACGTCCACCAGGAGCAGACCCCGCCCGGACTCCCCGTCGGGACAGGTCGGGGGCGGGGCGGCGGGCGGCCGTTTCGCGGCGGCCGCGTCGCAGACCTCGATCCGGACGAGTCCGGCCTCCTCGTCGAGACCGAGCCGGATGCGGCAGCCGTGCCCCGGGACATGGCCGTGCCGTACGGCGTTCGCGGTGAGTTCCCCGACGACGAGGGCGACCGCGCAGGAGGCGTCCGACTCCGGCGGATACCCCCAGTCCTCCATCCACCGCACGGCGAGACGCCGGGCGAACCGAGCGCCTCGCGGCGAGGAGGCGAACGAAGCGGTCGGTGCGGTCGGTGCGGTCGGTGCGGTCGGTGCCCCGGTATCCGCCGTGTCCGCTTCCGTCGGAGGTTCGTCGTCCGAGGTGGTCGTTCCTGTCAGCACGGTGTGTCCGTCCTTGCCGTCGTCCCCGAGTCGTCACGTTCCGTACTCAAGAATCGACGGCCACCCCTACGCTCGGTAGGTGACGGAGCCTTACCTTTCGGTTCGTAAGGAACGGAAGTGACGCCTTGGCCAACGGAATCGACCCCAGTACGTCGATGGCGGCGCTCTTCGGCTCACGGGTGCGCCGCCTGCGTACGGAAGCGGGGCTGACCCAGGCGGAACTGGGCCGCAGGACCCACGTGGTGAGCACCCGGATCACCCAGATCGAGCGGGCCTCCGGCGCGAAGCCCACGCTGGAGCTGGCGCGGGCCCTCGACGAGGCGCTCGGCGCGGACCAGTTGCTCGTCGAGCTGTGGCCCTACGTGTATCGGGAGGCGTTTCCGGACTGGTCCAGGAAGTTCATGGCCTACTCGGAGCAGGCCATGTCGATCGGGGAGTACGCGGCGCACGTGGTGCCGGGTCTTCTCCAGACGGGGGCATACGCGCGGGCCGTGCTGAGCGTTGGCCTGACGCTCAGCAGCGAGGCTCAGTTGGAGGAGAGGCTCGCGGCGCGCTTGGGGCGTCAGGAGCGGCTCGACTCTGCCGATCGGCCCGAGCTGTGGGTCGTCCTGGACGAGGCGGTACTGCGGCGTCCCATCGGCGGTCCTGCCGTGATGCGCGAGCAGTTGGAGCGGTTGCTCACCGCTGCGGCGCAGCCGCACATCACCGTTCAGGTACTCCCCTTCGAGCAGGGCGAACATGACGCCATGGGCGGCTCGTTGACGATCCTGGCGCTCCCGGACGGCTCGGACGTCGCTTACACCGAAGGCGCGCACTACGGCCAACTCATCGAGGATTCGGCCGAGGTCAGGAGATTCGCCCTGACCTACGATCGGCTGCGGGCGGCGGCGCTGCCCCCGCTCATGTCACTGGACATGATCCGATCCGTGATGGAGGGCAACCACCGTGGAGCGAAGGTCCCGTCCCGATCAGAACGGCGCCGCGTGGCGCAGGAGCAGTTACAGCAATCAGGAGGGCGGCAATTGCGTGGAGGTGCAGGACGGAGTCCCCGGCATCGTCCCCGTGCGTGACAGCAAGGCGCCGCACGGACCCGCGCTCGCCTTCGATACCGGCGTATGGGCGCTGTTCATAGGCGAGTTGAAGGCCGGTGACCACCACCACTGAGCGAACCGGGCGCCGGTCACCCTCCGCCTTTCGGCCCCGCAGGTCGGTTCACCCCTTCCAGACCTGCGACGGCTGCGAACGCGCCTTCCGCGCACCGGCCCCGGGCCACTGCCGGGACTGCCGGTCGAGAGGCCGTCTGAGCGCGGCGAGTTGAGTCGCACGGGCCGCCGGTCCCGGGTCCGACGTCAGTCCTCCGAGACGTAGCAGTCCTTGACGGCGACACCGACGAAATCACAGGTGGCCGCTTCCTTTTCGTCCTCGGCGGGGTGCTGCCGCAGGAAGGAGGCCGTCGCACGCGTCCCGGCGTCGAAGCAGGCGGGGTTCTGCACGACCATCCCGGTGAGGACCTTTGTCCGGGCGGTCAAGAAGGTGTGCTGCCGCGGATCGCCGCCGACGCGGTGCTCCAGGTCCAGTTGCTTTCGGACCTGACCGGCCCGTGCCGTGAAGTCCCGTGCGGCCTGCTCGCAGCGCGCGGACCGCTCGGAACCGGAGTCGTGCAGGGTCGCCCCGACGGCGTACCCACCCAGGGCCACCGTCATCGCCGCCGCGCCGAGCAGCGCGATCATCGAACGCTTCATGAGCGGGGATGCTATCCGCCCAGGTGAGACGGCTGAACACCGCTCGGGCCGGACGGTCGCCGACCCATGGACCGGGCGGGTTCACACGTTCTCTACCCGTACATGGGCAACCGTTCATGTGTCCCGAGGGTCTGGAGTGGTGACGCCCGTACGGCGTACAGCGCACGGACCGTACACGGACCGGCGGGCTCGTAGGCAGACGGCACAGGACGAAGCGGGACGACACGGGAGTGGTGAACGGCATGGGACGGCGACGGATCCTCGCGGCGTGTGCGACGGCGCTGGCGGTGACGGGCGGGGCCTTGGGCATGGTGCCCGCGCACGCGGCACCCAACAGTGGATCGGCCGCCGCCCGCGCCGGTGACCTCGACGGCGACGGTTTCGGCGACCTCGCCGTCGGCTCCCCCGGCGGCACGATCGCGGGGTACGCGAAGGCCGGCTACGTCTCGGTGATGTACGGCACCGCGCAGGGCGTACGCACCACCCGGCACAAGGGCATAACCCAGCAGACGTCGGGCATCCCCGGGACGCCCGAGGCGGGCGACCGGTTCGGGTCCGCCGTAGCCGTGGGCGACGTGGACGGCGACGGGTACGCGGACCTGGTCATCGGCGCGGGCGGCGAGGCGATCGGCACGGTGAAGGGAGCCGGTTCGGTCACCGTCGTGTTCGGCGCCAAGGGCGGACTGGGCAACAAGGCCATCGCCTTCAACGCACCGACCCCGACGGCCCGTCAGGGCTTCGGCGACCGGATCGCGGTCGGCGACTTCGACCACGACGGCCGGGACGACATCGCGGTCGTGGCGGGGACCAAGGTGCAGGTCGTGAAGGGTGCGGCCAAGCTGCGCGACACGGCGAAGCCCGCCATGAAGGCCTACACCCCGCCCGGCGGCGGCGTCGCGACCGGCCAGATCGCGGCGGCGGACGTGAACGGCGACGGGTTCACCGACCTCGCCACCGTCGCCTCCTTCGACGACCCGGCGGACGAGGGCACGCTCGGCGTCCTCGCCGGCTCGGCGTCGGGGCTCACCACGAAGACGCTGGGCAAGACCGGGCTGCCGTTCGAGGGGTACAGCATCGTCGCGGGCGACGTCACCGGCGACGGCAAGGACGACATCGTCATCGACACGAGCTTCGAGGACGGCCCGGACGACTACCTGCTCCGGCTGTACCCGGGCACCGCGGCGGGCCTCGGGGCGGGCGTGGCCTACGGAGGGTCGGCGCGGCCCGGCAGCGTGACCGGCCTCGCGGACTTCGACGGCGACGGCCACGCCGACCTGGTCACCTCCGAGGTCGGCGCGCCCGACCCGGACGGCTTCAACAACGCGGGCGCGGTGACGGTCGTGAAGGGCACCGGCTCGGGCCTGGACGCGGCGCACCAGCAGACGATCACGCTGGACACGCCGGGGGTGGCGGGCGCGAGCGAGGGCAACGACCTGTTCGGCAGGGCGGTGGCGGCGGGCGACTACGACGCGGACGGCAGGGCCGACCTGACCGTGGGCGTCCCGGGCAAGTACCTCGGCACCGGCGCGGTCAGCGTCATCCCCGGCTCCCCCACCGGCCCGACCGGCACGAACTCCATCCTGGTCAACCCGGAGTACCTGGACCACCCGACACTCAAGGCGGGCTTCGGCTCGGCCCTGGGCGCGACGACCCGCCCCTGAACAAGATCATTGCCTCCGGGCAGGATCAGCACCTCGGGCCCGGCCGGTCACACCACCGGTCGGGCCCGAGGTCCGGTTCGCGTCACGGGTGCGTCCGCCCCACGCCACGCGCGGAAAGCAAGCGCGTACACGTGATCTCCCCACTTCCCGAAAATCCCCTCCTCAACTGTCACAGACATGCCATACGCTGCTCCCAGCAGCCGCGCCCCGCACATCACCGCAGTTCCGTGGTGGTCATGTCCGGGTGCTGCGCGGCGCACTCGTCTCCCCGGTCGCGTACCGGGTTCCACGTGGGGGTAACAGCACTGTGCGTACGCGCAGCATCTCGATCGCGACGGCTGTCGCGGTCCTCTTCGGTTCGGCCGCGCTGAGTCTCGGTACCGCGGGCACGGCCTCGGCGGCTCCGGCCGCCCGGGTCGGCACGCCCGGCGGTCTGGCCGTGGACAGCGCCGTGAAGCGGGTGTTCGTCGGCGACAGCACCAACGGCACCGTCGTGGCCACCGACTACTCCGGTACGGTCCTCGGCTCGATCAAGGGCGTCACGGGCGTCAGCGACCTCGCGGTCTCGGACGACGGGGCGACCGTGTACGCGGCCGCGCCCGAGATCCACGAGATCTGGGCCATCGACGCGAGCACGCTCGGCCTCAAGGCCCGCTACACCGTCTCCACCAACACCGGCCCGCGCCATGTCGCGTTCAGCGGCGGCAAGGTGTGGTTCTCCTACGGCGACCAGTGGGACGGCAACATCGGCTCCGTCGACCCGACGGTCGACCCCGCGAGCGGCACCGACCCGGTGGCCCTGGAGCAGTTCCCGACCGAGGGCACGTCCGTCGGTATCTGGGGCCAGGCCCTGCTGGACACCGATCCGACCCAGCCCGGCATCCTCGCCGTCGGCGAGACCGGGCTGTCCACGGCCTCGATGGCCGTGCTCGACGTCTCCAGCGGCAAGCCCGCCCTGGTCGCCTGGCACAACGGCGACTACTCGCTGAACAACGGCATCGGCGACATCGACCTGGTGCCCGGCGGCAAGCAGGTGCTGGTCAACGGCAAGGACCGCGACGCCTACGCGGACGGCGCGTTCAAGGCGGCCGGCTCGTACCCCAACGGCCAGTTCGCGGACGTCGCCCCGAACGGCTTCCTCGCCCAGGTCAACGGCTCCAAGATCCTCACGTACGAGCCCAACGCCACTCTGCCGCTGCGCACGTACGACCAGGGCACGGCCCAGACCGCCGACCTCGCCTGGGCGCCGGACGACTCCCGGGTCTTCGCGCTCGTCAGCGCGGACGGCGGCTACAGCCTGAAGGTGCTCACCGGCACGGCGCTGAACAACCCGACCCTGACGGTCAACGCCCCGTCGAGCGCGACCCGCGCCAAGAAGCTCACCGTCACGGGCAAGCTCACCGCGAGGGTCGCGCTGCCGACCGGCGCGAAGCTCCAGGTCACCCGCACCGACCTGGACTCCCCGAACGGCAAGGCGCTGCCCACCGTCACCGTGAAGTCGGACGGCACGTACTCCTTCTCCGACACCCCGCCCGCCGGCGGCACGGTCACCTACAAGGTGTCGTACGCGGGCGACGCCGGGCACTCCGCGGTCACCGCGAGCGACAAGGTCGACGTCTCGCGCGCCTCGGCCTCGCTGAGCCTGAACAACAACGGCAAGGTGTACTCGTACGGCACCGACGTGACGTTCACGGCTCACCTCGGGACGACGTACAAGAACCGCACGGTCGAGATCTGGGCCAACCCCTACGGCGGTGACAAGCCCAACAAGCTGGTCAGGACCGGGACGGTCAGCTCCGGCGGCAACATCTCCGCGAAGATCGACATGACCCGCGACACCGAGGTCACCGCGATCTTCAAGGGCGACTCCCGCTACAAGTCGAAGACCGTCAAGGTCACGGGCTACGCCAAGGTGAAGAACTCCACCGCGGTGACGAAGCAGTACAAGACGGCCAAGATCGGCTCGCACTCGTACTACTGGTTCCACAAGAACACCGACCCGTTGCTCACCACGACGATGACGTACTACCCGGGCCGCAAGCAGCGCATGGACATGCAGGTCTACTACGCCGGTTCGTGGTACACCACCGACGGCAGCCCGCAGTACTTCAAGCTCGCCTCGAACGGCAAGTCCGGCGTGCGCCTGGAGGCCCCCGGCACCTCCGGCATCAAGGTGCGCATGCGCTCCTCGTACATCAACAACTCCTCGGGCGACAACGTCAACTCGACGACGTACGGCTCGTGGAAGTACCTGTACTTCTCCAACTAGCGCCGGAGAACGGCGCCCGGCCCCGAGCACCGGCCCCTCTCTCCCGGGAAAACCCGTGGAGAGGGGGGCCGTTCGGTGTCTACGGTGGCGCGGTGACGACTGCGGTGATCGTTCTCAACGGTGGTTCCAGTTCGGGCAAGTCCGGGATCGCCCGGTGTCTTCAGGCGGTCCTGCCGGACCCCTGGCTGGCGCTCGGGACCGACACCCTGGTCGACGCGATGCCGGCGGCCATGCGGGCATCGGACACGGGGATCGAGTTCGCTCCGGACGGCGAGGTGATCGTCGGGCCGGAGTTCCGGACGCTGGAGGCCGCGTGGATCGAGGGGATCGCCGCGATGGCGCGCGCGGGCGCCCGGGTCATCGTCGACGAGGTCTTCCTCGGCGGCCCGGCCTCACAACAGCGATGGCACGACGCCCTGCACGACCTGTCCGTGCTCTGGGTCGGCGTGCACTGCGCCCCCGCGATCGCCACAGGCCGCGAACTCGCCCGAGGCGACCGCCCCATCGGCATGGCCGCCTCCCAGGCGAATACGGTCCACCGGGGCGTGACCTACGACTTGGAGGTCGACACCTCACACACCGAGTCGATCGAGTGCGCGCGGATGATCGCGGCGCGAGTGGTCGGGTGACGGGCGCCGTCCGAACGGCGCCGAGCGAGACGCAACCCGAGACGGTCGGCAGCCGAGGGCAGCACCGCCCAGGCCCACGAGTAAGCCCCCCACCCGCGGAGAACCGCGGGCAGGGGGCTTCTTCAGTTCTGGTTACTTCTTCTTGCCCTGGTTCTTGACCGCCTCGATCGCTGCCGCTGCCGCGTCCGGGTCGAGGTAGGTGCCGCCCGGCTTGAGGGGCTTGAAGTCGGCGTCCAGCTCATAGGAGAGGGGGATGCCGGTGGGGATGTTCAGGCCCGCGATGTCGGCGTCGGAGATGCCGTCGAGGTGCTTGACCAGGGCGCGGAGGCTGTTGCCGTGGGCCGCGACCAGGACCGTGCGGCCGGTCAGCAGGTCGGGGACGATGCCGTCGAACCAGTACGGCAGCATGCGGACGACGACGTCCTTCAGGCACTCCGTCTGCGGGCGCAGCTCGGGCGGGAGCGTCGCGTAGCGCGGGTCGTCGAACTGCGAGTACTCGGCGTCGCGGTCGAGCGGCGGCGGCGGGGTGTCGTACGAGCGGCGCCAGAGCATGAACTGCTCCTCGCCGAACTCGGCGAGCGTCTGCGCCTTGTCCTTGCCCTGGAGGGCGCCGTAGTGACGCTCGTTCAGGCGCCAGCTGCGGTGGACCGGGATCCAGAGGCGGTCCGCGGACTCCAGCGCCAGCTGCGCGGTGCGGATCGCGCGCTTCTGGAGCGAGGTGTGGACCACGTCGGGCAGCAGGCCGGCGTCCTTGAGCAGCTCACCGCCGCGTACTGCCTCCTTCTCGCCCTTCTCGTTGAGGTTGACGTCCACCCATCCGGTGAACAGGTTCTTCGCGTTCCATTCGCTCTCGCCGTGGCGGAGGAGGATCAGCTTGTACGGTGCGTCGGCCATGCCTCCGAGCGTAATCGAACCCCCCGACCGCTCGCGCGCTCGGTCGCCAGTCGGACCCTCGGCTGGCGCTGGTCGCAGGCCCAGTACAACGCCGATCCCCGATAGCGTCATGGCGCTGCGGAC